>CAYXQV010000036.1:0-15148 GCA_964467505.1 uncultured Hyphomonadaceae bacterium
CGCGAACTCAGGAAGATGACCAGACCGGCAATATCCTGCGGCGTGCCGACACGTCCCGACGGATTGCCCTTGCCGACCGCGTCCCAGTCCACGCCATCGGTTTCGCCGCCAAAGCCGACACCGGTTGACAACATCCAGGTGGGATACGGGCCGGGCGCGATGGCGTTGCACAGGATCTTCTCCCCGGTCAGGTGGGCGGCGAGAAACCGCGTCAGGTGATGGACCGCTGCTTTCGAAGCGCCGTAGGAGAAGGTCGCGAAACGCGCGCTCTTGAGCCCGTCAATCGAGCCGATATTGATCACCCGCGCCGGGCTTTCGCCGCCTGCAGCCTTGCGCAGAAGCGGCAGGCATTTCTGGGTCAGGAAGAAGACACTCTTGACATTGGTATCCATCACCTTGTCCCAGCCGACTTCCGGAAACTCGTCGATCGGCGCACCCCATGCGGCCCCGGCATTGTTGACGAGAATGTCGAGCCTGTCCTCGCGCTCTGCCAGGCGTTCGGCAAGGCTCTCGCAGCCCGACACCTGCGACAGGTCGGCCGGAAGCGCGATGCATTCCCCGGCATAAGCTTGCGAAAGGCGACTGGCTGTCTCCTCGCAAACCTCAGCCTTGCGCGAGGAGATATAGACCTTCGCACCGCCGGCGAGCAGGCCGGCTGCGATCATCTCGCCAATGCCGCGCGAGCCGCCACTGACCAGCGCCGTCTTGCCGGCGACCGAAAACAGATTGTCGAATGAAACGCTCATGGGGAAGTCCCTCCTCTTGTTGGTGGCACAATTGCACAAAGGCGCCGCACCTGGCGAGACCTGCCGCAGGGGCGGGGCTTGGCAGCGCAGCGCTCGCGGCACACACTGATGCACGAACAGATAAAAGGGAGGAAGACATGCAGGATTTCAGCGGCAAACTCGCGGTCATCACAGGCGGCGGAACCGGCATGGGCCGCGCACTGGCCTGCCAGCTCGCCCAGCAGGGCTGCTCGGTAGCGATGTGCGACATTTCCGAAGACGACATGGCACAGACCATCACGCTGGCCGAGAAAACTGCAACCCAGGGCGTGAAAGTCACCGGCTTCAGGGCCGATGTCGCCGACGAGGCGCGCATCGAAGCCTTCCGCGATGATGTGCTGGCCAGCCATGACACCGACCATATCCACCTGCTGTTCAACAATGCCGGCATTGGTGGGGGTGGCAGTTTTGTGACCGGCCCGCGCGGCCAGTGGGAGCGCACATTCAATGTCTGCTGGAACGGCGTCTATATCAACACGCGGGTGTTCCTGCCGGCGCTGATCCGGGCCGATGAGGCGCATATCATCAATACAAGCTCGGTCAATGGCTTCTGGGCCAGCCTTGGGCCGGACACCCCGCACACCGCCTATTCAGCCGCAAAATTCGCGGTCAAGGGCTTTACCGAGGCGCTGGTCACCGACCTTGCGCTCAATGCCCCGCACGTGAAGGCCTCGGTCGTCATGCCCGGCCATATCGGCACGCCGATCGCGCTCAATTCGATGCGGGAATTTGCCGGCGACCCGGACAATGCCCCGCTCGGCGGCGATGAGATCGAGGAAATCGTCGCGCGCGCGCAGCAATTTGCCGAAACCGGGCTTTCCGCCGAGGACGCCGCAACGGTCATCCTCGACGGTGTGAAGGCTGACCGCTGGCGAATTCTTGTTGGGGAGGACGCCCATTTCATCGACGCCGCCGTGCGCGCAACGCCCGAACGCGCCTATGAGCGCGACTTCTGGGAGGAGGAGGTCCAGCCGCAATTCGCCGCGCTGGCCGCCACGGTCACCCAGAGCCGCAAGACCTGAACCCGGCGGCTCCGGACGGTTGCAACTGGCCCATGTCTTGCGCGTAAGAGGCGAAACTGCCGCTCGATCCTCAAAGGGCTGACCCATGCTGAAACACGTTGCACTTCTCGCACTTCTTTTCGCCGTTCCGCTGACCGGCGCGCGTGCACAGGACGCCAGCGAGATCGCCCGCGTCCAGAACGGACAGTCATGCGCCGGCTGCAATCTCTTCCAGGCCGATCTCAGCTATCGCGATCTTCCCGGTGTCGATCTTTCCGGCGCACGCCTGCGCCAGGCCGACCTCTCACTGGCGACCATGAACAATGCGAATTTCGCCCGCGCCAATCTGTCCATTGCCAACCTGTTCGGAGCCCGCTTCACCAGCGCGCGCTTCGTGGCCGCAGATCTCAGGCGCGCAACCCTTGTCGGCGCCTATTTCGGCGCCAGCGACATGACGGGCGCCATGCTGGACGGTGCAAACCTGTCTGGTGCAAACCTTGCCACGGCAAAGGGGCTGACCATGGCACAGCTGTCAAAGGCCTGTGGTGACAGCTCGACCCGGCTGCCCGCTGGGCTTTCCATGTCACACTGCCGCTAAAAATCACAGTCATGGACAGATTTTCATTTCCTCAGGCCGCAGCAGTTCTTTAAGCCTTTGATGCATGCTTGATAGGTTTCTCCTGACTGCAGGTTTCACAGTATTTGCGTCGAGCCTTGTCTGCCCGGCAATCGCCCAGAAGGCAGGCAATGTGGCGTGGTCGCCATCCTATTCAGGTTCGTGCAGCAATTGCTCCCTTTCCGGCAAGCAGATGGTCGGATGGACGCTCGACGGTGGAAACTATCCCGGCGCGCAAATGGACGATGCGAACCTGCGCCAGCTGCAGGCCAGCGATGCGGTCTTTTCCGACGCATCGGCCAGCGGCGCCTGGTTCAGCGGCGCCACGCTCGACCGTTCCGATTTCTCCGGCGCCAATCTCGACGGTGCGCATCTTGACGGCGTATCTGCCACCGGGGCGGACTTTTCCGGCGCGAGACTGGAGCGCGCCGACCTTGATGATGCAAGGCTTGTCGGCGTCATCGCAATCGGCGCTAGAGCTGCCGGCCTGTCGGGTCGCAGAGCGGTCTTCTCCGGCGGCAACCTGACCGGTGCCAGCCTTGTCGGCGCCTTTCTCATCGGCAGCGATTTCAACAGCGCCGACCTGTCGGATGCCGATTTCAGCGAGAGCGACCTTACCGGTGCCAGCTTCCTGGATGCCCGGCTCGCCGACACCGATTTTTCCGGGGCCGAGGGTCTCGACAGCGCCGATTTCACCGGCGCCTGCATCACAATCGGCACTCGCCTGCCGGTGTCACTGGACCTTGTCGCATGCGCGCGTGCCAGCGGCACTCTTCAATAAGGCCTTTCAATAGGGACCTGCCACGGCGCGTTCGCGGGACCGCCCCGGCGTCCATGTCACTCGAACACGACTTTGCCGGGCAAACCCATATTATCGGCAAGCTGCGAAAGGCGCCGGCGAACTGTCGTCGACACCAGCGCCTCGTCTGAACGCGGCACATGGAACCGCAAACTGTCGTCCTCGACACGGAGCCCTACCCGGTTGAGCAGCGGTGCGGTCCGGCCGGAAAAGACGGCGCCCAGCCGCATGGCGAACCCCAGACGGCGCGCACGGCTCGACACGGCTTTCGGCAACAGCGCCCGGTTTGCCGCAGGAACGTTGAACGAGCGGGAATAACGCCAGCCGACCGCCTCGGCGATAAAGGCCCTTTGTGTGTGATCAAGGCCCGAATAGGGGCCGCGCAGCGCCTGCTCATAGGCCATGTCATCGCGGTTGTCGGGATGGAAGCGGCTGGCAGAATCGGCCATCAGGCAGGCAGCGAGAATGATCCGGTGATCTTCCTGCGCCGACCCGAAGAGCGGTTTGTCACCCCCGATCAGCCCCTTGACGAATTCTGAAAGGGCGTGCCCGAACGCGACCTGAGAATCGCTGAGCATCGCGAACGCGATCACGCCATCGATCAGCGCAGACCCATCCGTCCCGCTGGTCATGTCCCGGACCACCCCTTCGCGAAGCCCGCCGGACGATATGATCACTTCCTGGATCCCGGCCATCGAAACCACCGCGTCAAGCACGCTTGCCGTCAGGTGGAGCTGCGCAGCGCGGCGCCCGGCCACCGAGGAAATCTCCTGGCTGGCGGACTTGCTGTCGCGCGCCGACAAGACAAACTGCGTCAGTTCCGAGACATGCCTGGCCGGCATTGCATAGGCGTTCAGCACCCGCAAAGGATAGTCACGCCGGGCCATGCTGAGCTTGGCCAGAGCCCGCCAGGCACCGCCGACAGCATAAAATCGCTCCGCGCCAAAACGAATGGCTGCAGACTGCGCAAGGACTGTCTCCAGATGGTCGCGGATTTGCGCCGAACCGGCATTTTCGAGCTCCCACAGTGCCAGGGGGCCAAGCATCAGGCTTTCGCCCGGCGTCAGGATACGCTCGCCGACAGGGTACAGTTCCAGGCTCGACCCGCCAATATCGCCGACAAGACCGCTCGGCGCGTGAATGCCGGCGACAACACCCTGCGCCGACAGCCGGCCCTCATCCTGTCCCGACAGGATTGTCAGCGGCACGCCAGCTGCAAGCGCGGCCTGGCGGGCGAACTCGGCCCCATCGCTTGCCACGCGCACGGCCGCGGTGGCCACGGCGCGCACCTCTCGTATGCCAAGCGCATCAAGGATCGCGCGATAGCGCCCCAGCGCGGATATCGCCGCCTGCCGGCCCTCGACCGACAGCCGCCCCGAAGCGCCGAGCCCGCGCCCCAGCCCTGCCATCACCTTTTCGTTGAATACCGGCAGGGCCGATGCCCGCCAGACCGAGTAGATCACAAGGCGCACGGAATTGGAGCCTATATCGATGACCGCTGCCCGCCGCAGACGTACCGTCGACATCAGTAGGACGCTCCATCCCGGGGGTCGAGGCGCGGCGGCAGGGACACTTCAAGTGCGCTGCCACGCCCGGAAAGGCTGGGATTTTCCATGAAATACTGATGCGCGCTGAAGCCGTCGCTGTTTCCCCGTGGTTTCAGCCGCGTATAGGTCCCGTCCGGGTTCATCTGCCAGCTCTGCAGGTCGTCATTGAGGTTGGCGACCATGATCTGGTTGAGCACCTGTCGGTGAACAGTGGTCGTCTCGACCGGCACCAATGCCTCAACCCGGCGTTTCAGGTTGCGCTGCATCCAGTCGGCCGACGAAATGAAGACCCGTGCCTGGCGTGAGGGAAGCTCGGCACCGTTTGCAAAACACACAATGCGCGAATGTTCCAGGAAACGTCCGATGATCGATTTGACATGGATCGTCTCCGACAGCCCCGGCACCTGTGGACGCAGGCAACAAATCCCGCGCACCACGAGATTGATCGGCACGCCTGCCTGACTGGCAAGATATAGCGCATCGATCACATCCTCATCGACCAGCGAGTTCATCTTGGCCCAGATTCCGCACGCCTTGCCGTCACGGGCATTGCGCGCTTCGGCCTCGATCAGTTCGATCAGCTTCATCTGGAGCGTGACAGGCGACATCGAGATCTTCTCGAATTGCGGCCCCAGCGCCGGCGGATCGCGATATGCGGTCACGAAATTGAACAGCCGCCCGGCATCACGTCCGAGCGCGGCATCTGCGGTAAACAATGACAGGTCCGTGTAGATCCGCGCGGTATGGGGATGGTAATTGCCGGTGCCAAAATGCGTGTAGGCACGCAGCTCGCCCTCTTCGCGCCGCACCACGAGCGACACTTTCGCGTGTGTCTTGTACTCGATGAAACCATAGACGACCTGCACGCCGGCGCGCTCCAGATCGCGTGCCAGGCGCAGATTGGCCTCCTCGTCGAAACGGGCCTTGATCTCGACCAGCGCCGTCACGTTCTTGCCCGCTTCAGCCGCTTCGATGAGCGCGGCGACCACCGGGGAATTGGAACTGGTGCGGTACAGCGTCTGCTTGATCGCGATCACGTCGGGGTCAGCGGCGGCCTGGCGGATGAACTGCACCACCACGTCGAAACTCTCGAAAGGATGATGGACGATAATGTCCTTGGCCCGCACCGCGTTGAAACAATTTCCGCCCATCTCGCGGATCCGTTCTGGATAGCGCGGCTCGTAGGGTGGGAAAAGCAGGTCGGGGCGGTCATCGGTGATCAGTTCGGCAAGCTGCGCCAGGCCGAGTATGCCATCGGCCATCACCACATCCTGGGGCTCTGCATCGATTTCCCGCAGAATGAACTCGCTCAGCGACTTTGGCGCATTCTTGTCCAGCTTGATGCGCACGATCCGCCCGCGGCGGCGCTGCTTGAGCAGGATCTCGAACTCCCTGATCAGGTCCTCGGCCTCTTCCTCGATCTCGATATCACTGTCACGAACGATCCGGAACGCACACTGGCCGGTCGGCTCGTATCCGGGATAAAGCTGGTCGAGGAACAGGGTAAGGACGTCTTCAAGCGTCACATAACGCAGGTCGCCCTTCTTGCGGTCAGGCAACCGGATGAAGCGCGGCGAAAAGGCCGGCAAGGGCACAAGACCGGTCATCGTGTCGCCGCCCGTGCCCGCCTTGAGACTGTAGGCGACCGCGAAGCCGAGATTGGGAATGAACGGAAAGGGATGGGCCGGGTCCACTGCCAGCGGTGTGACAATCGGCAGGATGCGTTCCTGGAAATGCCCTTTCAACCAGGACGTGTCGGCCCGGCTCAGCGACTTGCCGTCCAGCACCGCGATCCCTTCATCTGCCATGGCCGCCTGAAGCTCGCGCCAGCGCTCCTGCTGGGCAGCCATCAGCAGGCCCGCCTCATCCTCGATCCGCGCGACCTGTTCGGCCGGTGTCAGGCCATCCTGGCTCCGACGCACGATCCCGGCGCGAACCTGTTCACGCAGGCCGGCATAACGGACCATGTAGAATTCATCGAGATTGCTGGCCGATATCGACAGGAATCTCAGCCTTTCCAGCAGGGGATGGGTCTGATTGGCCGCCTCCTCCAGGACACGCTCATTGAATTTCAGCCACGACAATTCGCGATTCAGGAACCGCTCCGGCAGGCCCATGAGCTTGCGACCATCGCCAACCTGCGCGCTCGCATCTTCTCCTGCGCGATCGCTGTCAGCCATTGTTTTCCCAGCCCTCTTCTTCCCGCTTGTGGTGGCCCGTGTCGTCGTCATTGTTTCCCAGCTCCAGGCGAAGCACTTCACGTGCCAGTGGCAAGGTCAGCTCGCGGCCCGACCCTGCAGCCATTCCTGCCAGTCGCCGGACATAGTCTTCAAGCCCGCTATAGCTTCGTGGAAGCCGCAGAACGAGAAAATTCGCAACATCATCGGGCAAACGGAAAAAATAGCGCTCGCATGCGCTTATGAGGCGAGCGCGCATCATGGCATCGTCGGGCAGCGCAATCTCGGCAACCGGCATCGCACGCAGCCGCGAGGCGAGATCGGCAAGGCGCACCGGCCAGTGAGACGGAGGTCGGTTTCCGGTCAACAATAGGCGACCCCCGCGCCCGCCCACCTTGTTGATGAGCCAGAGAAGCTGCGCTTCGTTTTGTATTGCGCTGGCCGGGTCGATCACCATGAACTGTGCCGCGCGCGCATCCAGATCCGCCTGGCTGGTCGCATCGAAAGTCTCCGGCGTCATCGTGCGCCCGTCAAAATGATCTGCCCACGCTGCCGAAAGGCTCGTCAGGCCACTGCGCGGCGGACCGATCAGGGCCATGGCGGCAACCGGCCAGTCACCCGCCTGCCTCAGCCGTGCGAGCGCGCCGGCATTGCTCGGCGATACGGCGAGACTGTCCAGCGTTGGCGCCGGGCGGGGAAATTCCAGGCTGAGCTGGATGGGCGTTTCATCCCTGTCAGATGCGCAGGTCACAGCGCTCCCGAAAGTGCCGAGGTCAGCACCCAGCCTGCCGGATCAGCGTCCAGCATCACCCCGCGCTGGCGCAAGTCGCGCTGGAGACGCTGGATATCGCCGCCATATGCAAACCGCACCAGCGCCCCGTCGCGTGAGACCGCTTCGGTCTGGAAATCCGACACGAGCGGCGAGCGGGCAAGCGCACCGCGCAGCGTGTTCCACTCCACGATCGAGGTGTAGAGCACGCTGGCATCTACCAGAGAGCGGGTGTCACCGCGCACGATGGCATTGCGCTTCCAGGTGTCGGCGAGCAGCGCCTCGGCATCTGCCACGGCATCGCTGAGCAGGGGCGCACGCGAGGTTTGCCCCAGTGGCAGGCGCCCGGCACCGGTCACCAGTGTCAGGCGCACACTGTAATCGCCTTCACTGCCAAGCAGTTTCGCGATGACGCCACGTTCGGCACCGAGACTGCCCATTTCGTCGCGAAGATCGACATATTCGGCGCTTTCCGTGTGCCCTCCGATCATCGCTGACACATAAGGCGCAAGCAGGCCGTCGGCCTGCTCCGGCCAGGCCGCTGACCAGGCAAGATCGTCGCTGCCATTGCCGACCGGCACCAGCAGGGTTAGCGGCGCCTGCCGGTCCATATACGGGATCTCGCGCTCATCGAGATAGGTGCGCACAGCACGCGGATTGCCAACCACTGACAGGATACCGCGATAGCGCCCGCCACCGCGCGTCTCTTCCTGCACATCGACCGCCGCCACAAGGCGTTCAGCGGTGGCATTATCAATATGGATCCCGCCTCCCGCCATCCTGTCGGCCGGCAGCGTGATCTTCTCGATCAGCCGGCGGGCCCCGATCCGGCGGGCCGCAGACAGCGCGCGCTGTTGCGCCTCGATCACACTCGGCGCGCTCTCATCGACCTTGATATCCGTGACGGTATAGACCGCGCGCGTGTCAGCGCCGGCCGGAAGCGCCAGTGCCAGCGCCAGCGCAGACAGGGCAAGCAGAACGAAAACACGAATCATGGCAGCTACGCTCCTTGGTGGGTCTTCGCTGACCATAGCAGCCTCGCATCAGGGCTGGAACCGGCGCAATCACTGGCTTGAACAATTTTCACATGCTAATCGGCAAGAACTCATGAGCGAGAATGACAAAACCTCTTCCCTGACCTATCGCGGCGCCGGTGTGAACATTCAGGCCGGCGATGCGCTTGTGCGCGCAATCGGGCCGCATGCGCAGGCCACTGCGCGCCCTGGCGTGATGAGCGGGCTTGGCGGTTTCGGCGCACTCTTCGACCTTGGCGCAGCCGGGTATGAAGACCCGGTCCTGGTCTCGGGCACTGATGGCGTCGGCACGAAACTCATGCTCGCCTTTGCGACCGGGCGCCATGACACTGTCGGCATCGACCTCGTCGCGATGTGCGCCAATGACGTGCTCGCTCAGGGGGCAGAGCCACTATTCTTCCTGGACTATTTCGCGACAGGAGAACTGGAAGCCGGCATTGCGCAGGCTGTTGTGGCGGGAATTGCGGACGGTTGCCAGCAGGCCGGCTGCGCATTGATCGGCGGGGAAACCGCGGAGATGCCCGGCATGTATGCACCGGGCCACTATGATCTCGCCGGTTTCGTGGTCGGCGCGGTCGAGCGCTCCGCCATGCTGCCAGATCATGACCGCATGCGCGCCGGTGACCGCCTGATCGGGCTTGAAAGCTCCGGTCCGCATTCGAACGGCTATTCACTGATCCGCCGCGTCGTCGAACGCAGCGGGCTGGACTATCATGATCGCGCACCCTTCGCGCACGCCACGCTCGGCGATGCCCTGTTGACACCGACCCGCCTGTATTGCCGCCCGGTCCTGCCACTTGTGCATGCGGGCCTGGTCAAGGGTCTTGCCCACATCACCGGGGGCGGGCTGACCGGCAATGTGCCGCGCATGTGCCCTGACGCGCTGGCTGTGGCCATTGATCCTGCGGGCTGGACACCGGGGCCGGTCTTTGACTGGCTGCAATCGGTGGGAAATATCGAGCCCGCAGAGATGCACCGCACCTTCAATATGGGCATCGGAATGGTCCTGGCGGTCGATGCTGGCGATACAGACGCGGCGATCAGCGCGCTGGAAGCGGCAGGTGAATCCGCGCACGTCATTGGTGAGCTGGTCGCAAAATGAGCCGGCGCGTGCGTCTGGCCATATTGATTTCCGGTCGCGGTTCGAACATGGCCGCGATCCTGGAGGCATCTGGCGACCCGGAATGGCCCGGTGAGCCGGTGCTGGTCATCTCCAACAGGCCGGATGCGCATGGACTTCAGACCGCCGCCGAAGCGGGACTGGCGACCGCCACCATCGATCACAAGCGCTTTGGCCCTGATCGCGAGGCATTCGAACGCCAGCTTGATAGCGAACTGAACCGTCACGCGATTGAATTCATCGCGCTGGCCGGCTTCATGCGGGTACTGACACCCTGGTTCGTGAACAGATGGGCCGGGCGCCTGGTCAACATACACCCCTCCCTGCTGCCGAAATATCCCGGCCTCGACACTCATGCCCGCGCGATTGCGGCAGGCGACAAGCTTGCCGGCTGCTCGGTCCACCATGTCACGCAGGGTGTGGATGAAGGTGAGGTGATCGCACGGGCCACTGTCACGGTGATGCCCGGCGACACACCGGACACGCTGGCCGCTCGCGTTCTGGCGCAGGAGCATTCTCTTTATCCTCGCGCGCTGGCGACAGCGCTGGAGACCTATCGCGGCAGCCAGCTGCGCGAGGAGAGCTGACGGGTTACCTAAGAACCAGATCACGCGGCCCATCCTTCTAGACGCGGCCCTCATCCTGAGCGAAGTCGAAGGGCGGCCGCGTCTCGAAGGATGGCCGCGTGAGCTGGTTTTTCAGAAAGCCGGCTAACGCGCCTCTGGATCGACGCCGCTGTTGATCCGCGCGCGCAATTCCTTGCCGGCCTTGAAGAAGGGCACACTCTTTGCGGGCACCTCAACCGGCTCACCTGTCCGCGGATTTCGGCCCCGCCGCGCGTCGCGGTGTCGCACTGAGAACGCCCCGAACCCGCGCAGTTCAACGCGGTCCCCGCGCGCCATTGCATCAGCAATCTCGCCCAGAATGATCGAGACCACCCGTTCGAGATCGTCGGGTGGCAGGTGATTGTATTTTTCCGCCAGCTTGGCGACGAGTTCGGATCTAAGCATGGCGTTGATATTAAACGCATTTGCGGCGAGAGCGTAAGCCCCCGCCGCCAAGCTTTCGAGAAATTTATTTTTCCGTCGTCTATTCGGCCATGAATTCGTTGGCCTGCGCGATCCAGTCATCGCGCTCGATACGCCCCGGAAAGCTCATTTCCTCTTCCAGATCGGTGATCTGCTCAGGTTCCAGCGCGGCAACCTGCCAGAAATGGTAAATGCCGGCTTCGTGGAGCTTCTCTTCCAGTTTGGGGCCAACGCCCTTGATCTTCTTGAGATCATCGGGCTCCCCCTGAGGCTGGGTCAGGCGTCCGCGGGCATCGGTCCTGCCCGTGTCTGCCGGTGCGCTTTCCGCCGCCTTGTCGGCCTGGCTCTCGCGGGCGTCCGAGCCCGAACCGCTATCGCCCTGCGCAAGCGCCGCGCCGAGAATGTCGCCAAGCGATGCGCCGCTGTCAGCCGAGCCATACTGCTTGACCGCTTCCTGCTCCTCGGCGATTTCGAGCGCCTTGATCGACAGGGTCACGCGACGCGAGCCCTTGTCGACATTGGTCACACGCGCATCGATCTTGTCACCGACCGCAAACCGCTCGGGACGCTGATCGGAACGGTCGCGGGAGAGGTCGGAACGACGGATGAAACTCCTGACCGGCGGATCGGACAATTCGACCTCGATGCCCCCTGAGGCCACTTCGGTGACGATGCAGGTCACGATCGCACCGCGCCGCAGGCTGCCCTCGGCCATCGGGTCGCCCTCAAGCTGCTTCATGCCGAGCGAAATGCGCTCCTTGTCGATGTCAACATCGAGCACCTTGGCGCGAACCGTGTCGCCCTTCTGGTAGCGCTGGATCGCTTCCTCGCCGGACGTGTCCCAGGCAATGTCATTGATGTGGACCATGCCGTCGAGTTCCGGCCCAAGCCCCACGAACAGGCCGAATTCGGTGATGCCGCGCACCTCGCCCTCGATATCGGAACCGACGGGATATTCGCCCAGGAAGGCCGACCAGGGATTGTCCTGCGTCTGCTTAAGCCCGAGCGAGATCCGGCGTTTCTCGGAATCGACATCGAGCACCTCGACCTCGACTTCCTGCGATGTGGACACGATCTTGCCAGGATGGAGGTTCTTCTTGGTCCAGCTCATTTCGGAGACGTGGATGAGACCCTCGACCCCGTCTTCCAGTTCCACGAATGCACCATAATCAGTGATGTTGGTGATCTGGCCATTCAGGCGCGTGCCAATCGGATACTTGACGTCGATGGCTTCCCAGGGATCGGCCTCCAGCTGTTTCATGCCGAGTGAAATGCGCTGTGTGTCCTGGTTGATGCGGATGATCTGCACATTCAGCGTGTCGCCGACATTCACGACCTGGCTGGGATGGCTGATCCGCTTCCAGCTCATATCGGTGACATGCAGCAGGCCATCGATCCCACCAAGATCGACGAAGGCACCATAATCAGTGATATTCTTGACCACACCCTCGCGCACATCGCCCTCTGCCATTTCCGAGACGATTTCCGCGCGTTGCTCGGCACGGCTCTCTTCAAGGATGGCCCGGCGCGAGACAACGACATTTCCACGCGGGCGGTCCATTTTCAGGATCTGGAAGGGCTGGGACTCACCCATCAGCGGCCCGATATCGCGCACCGGACGAATATCCACCTGCGAGCCCGGCAGGAAGGCATTGACGCCGCCGAGATCGACCGTGAAGCCCCCTTTCACCCGTCCGACAATCGCGCCCTTGACCGGCTGTTCGGCATTGAACGCATCCTCCAGCCGGACCCAGCTTTCCTCGCGGCGCGCCTTCTCGCGCGAAAGCACGGCCTGCCCGAGTGCATTCTCGATCCGGTCGAGATACACCTCCACCAGTTCGCCGGGCTTGGGCGGCTCGTCATCGTCACCAAATTCCCTGAGCGGAATGCGTCCTTCGGTCTTCAGGCCGACATCGACGACCACGGTATCATTCTCCACGGCGATCACCGTGGCAGGCACGACCTTGCCTTCGGTCATTGCCGTGGCGGCCGGGCTGTCCTCGAACATTGTGGCGAAATCATCGGTTGAGGGGTTCAGGCTGTCAAAATTGTCCATAAGGGGTCCAGATTGGCGGGTTGACCGGCCTGGAGACGGACGCGCTGACCTTCCCGGGAAAGCCAAGGCGCCCGCTGCAGGCCGCAGCGGGTTGAAAACGATTTGCAAAGTGGGCGCCGCCCTTTGGTTTTAGCGCCATGCACGCACTGGCATGTCGCTAGAGGCAGCCTTGATCCTGTCTGGCAAGCCGGCTTTCCACAGCCGCGCATGCCAAGTCCACAACCTCGTCTATAGTCAGTTCGGATGTGTCTATCAAGACCGCATCGCTGGCGCGCACCATCGGAGCATCCTTGCGGGTGCTGTCGCGCGCATCGCGCGCCTTCAGATCGGCAATCATCTCATCGAGCGTCAGGGTTTCGCCGGCCGCCTGCAATTCCTTGAGCCGGCGCGCCGCGCGCACTTCGGTCCGCGCATCGATCCACAGCTTCACATCGGCTTGCGGGCAGATCACCGTGCCGATATCGCGCCCGTCCAGCACCGCGCCGCCCGGCTGGCTGGCAAATGCGCGCTGCAAGTCCAGGAGGGCCTGGCGAACCTCGCCGATCGCCGCGACCCGACTGGCCGCCTGTCCGGCCTCCCCCGTGCGCAGTTCCGCCTCGTCGAAATCGTTCAGGTCGAGCGATGCCGCAAGGGCTGCGAGCGCGCTGGCATCGGCAAAATCGGCGCCTGACCTGAGCGCAGCCACACCGGTCGCGCGGTAAAGCCGGCCTGTGTCGAGGTGCGGCAGGCCATACCAGCCTGCCAACCGCCGGGCGATGGTGCCCTTGCCCGAGGCCAGCGTGCCGTCAATCGCGATAATCATGCCAGTTCCCCCGCCTATTGCGTCAGGTATTCCGTCACGCCGGCAGCCTCCAAGGCGCGGGCGATTGCGCCGGCATTCTTCCGGTCAATTGCCGCGAGCCTGATCTCGGTACCGTCCGGCATGGGGTATTGCGATATGACCGAAACCGCAACCTGCGCCAAGATCGGCGGGGACGCGATAGGCCGCATTCACGACCGCGTCGACATCGAGATCGACAATATTGCCATGCCAGAGCTTGAGCCGTCCCGTCATGTCTGACGGATATCGGCGCCGAGCAGGGCCATATGTTCGCGGAAATCAGGATAGCTCGTGGCGATCATGGAGATGTCATCGACACTGACCGCTGCCTGCGCAGCTGTTCCCAGCACCAGCGCGCTCATCGCGATCCGGTGATCATGACGCGTCTCGACAAGCCCGCCACCCGGCGGAGGCCCGGCGCACCCCTCGACAACAAATCCGTCGGGACGTTCTTCCGCATTGACCCCATTTGCCCGCAGCATTGCGACAATCGCGGCAATCCTGTCGGTTTCCTTGACACGCAATTCCTCTGCCCCGCTCACCTGTGTGATGCCCTCGGCAAATGCCGCCACGACGGCCAGGATGGGAAACTCGTCAATCATCGCCGCCACAAGGCGTTCGGGAATATCGCTCCCCCTGATCGCCGGCGGGGTTGCCACCTGCAGGTTGACCTGGCGCTCACCGGCTGCCTCGAACGTCTCCTCTGCTCCGATCGGAATGGCCATCCGGGACCATGCCTCGAAAACGCCGTGGCGGGTCGAGTTCGACATCACATTCTCGATCATCACATCGCCATGCGGCGAGATGATCGCAGCCGCCGCAAGGAACGCCGCCGAGGACGGGTCACCCGGTATCGAGGTGTCCTGCGCAAGCAATCTCTGGCCGCCCGCAAGCGACACGTTCCGGCCTGCGCCTTCGCCGGGCGCCGCGCAGACCTCGACGCCGAACCCGCGCAGCATCCGTTCGGTATGATCGCGGGTTGGCCGCGGTTCCGTGACCTGCGTGACACCGTCGCCATGCAGCCCGGCAAGCAGCACCGCCGACTTGACCTGCGCAGAGGCAACCGGCAGCGCGTAGGAAATCGCCGACAGTTCACCGCTTCCCCGGATCGAGAAAGGCAGCCGCCCGCTTGCGTCGGCAGTGTCGCGGATACCCATCTGGCGCAGCGGCTCGAGAATGCGGTTCATCGGGCGCGCGCAAAGGCTGGCATCCCCGGTAAACTGCGCTTCGATCGCAAACCCGGCCAGCGCCCCCATCACAAGGCGCGAACCGGTGCCGGAATTGCCGAAATCGAGCGGGTCTGAAGGCGCCTTGAGGCCCTGCTCGCCAACCCCCTCGATTTGCCAGTGACCGGGAGAGAGCCGATCCGCACGCGCTCCGAGGGCGCGCATCGCCT
>CAYXQV010000037.1:0-15108 GCA_964467505.1 uncultured Hyphomonadaceae bacterium
TCATTCAGGTCGAGTGTTGAAACCGTCTCGCCGGTTTGGGGATCGACAGCAATGACCTCTCCCTTTGAGGAAATAATGATTATCCGGCCCGAGGCAATGATCGGACCAGCATAACTGATGCGGCCTTTTTGCTTCGACTCCTTGCGAAAGCGCGGCAGTTTGCGTGTCCAGTAGGCCCTGCCGGTCCCGGCATTCATCGCCGCCAGGATGCCCTCTGTTCCCATCAGAAAGATATATTCACCGGCCAGAGCGGGGGCCTGGGTCGATCCGATCGGCTGTGCCCAGACCCGGTTGCCACTGCGCCCGTCAATCGCGGCAGTGACGCCGGACTGGTTGGCCGCGATCACCAGACCGCGGGCCAGGACGGGCCGCGAGGCGATGTCATTGATGGAAGAGATCGGCGTGAAGCGTCCCGGACGCGAGAGCGCATCATTCCACAGGCGCCGCCCATTGCTTGCAAGATAGGCGATCACCTCACCCGACGAGTAGGGCACGACAACGAGTTCCTCGACCGCTGCCGCGCTCGGACTGCCCAGCACGCGGGCCGACTCGGCGATGGCCTGGTCGCTCCATTCGGTCTGTCCTGTCGCAAAATCCAGCGCAAACACCTCGTTATTGTTGGAGATCACGAAGACGCGCCCGTCCTTCACGGTTGGCGAGCCCGTCATCGGGGCTTCCATGTCGCGCAGCCAGACAATCTCACCGGTGCCTGCATCCAGCGAGAAGACCCGTCCATAGCCACTGGTCACGATCAGCTGCCCGGCGGACACAGCAAGGCCCCCGCCAATGCTGACGCGGTCACGCTCATTGCCGGATGGCAGCTTGCGCTGCCAGATCTCGCCCCCGCTGGCCAGGTCGAAGGCCCTGACCGTCTGGGCGGCATCGAGCACGAAGATCGCGCTGTCGCTGGCGACGGGCGGCGAGGTCAGTGCGGATATGCGACTGGAGCCCTTTCCTGCGTCGCGTCGCCAGTCAACCGCCATTTCAACGGCAGCGACGACATGCCCGACCGTCTTGCTGGGGCGCCTTCCGGCCTCGCGCCAGTCTGTCGGCGTCTCGGCGACAGGCAGGCTGATGATTTCGCCGGCCAGTTCCGGATCGGCTTCCAGCGCTTCCTCGCCGAGCACCATCGCCACGCGCCCGGCCTTCTCGACATCCTCACCATCATCCTTGCTTCCGCCGAATCCCGGCAGGCTCGAACAGCCACTCAGAAACAGCATTGCGGCCAGGGCGGCGCACGCAAAATGCGCGGGTTTGCGGTCAGTCATTGCGATTCCTCATTGGTGTTCACATCCCCTGCCCCGTCAGGCGCGTCTTGCATCTCGCCAGCTGGGGGTGCACCGGGCAGGGCCGATGCAGGCTGCGCAGACGGGCGCGGCATGGCATCAAGCGCGATCTGTGCGCGCTGTGTCAGGCCAGACGGGGCATAGGCAGCAAATCTCAGTCGGTTCAACATCTGGCGCGCCCGCTCTGTCTCGCCGGCCTCGAACGCCTTGGCTGCGATCACCTCGCTGGCAAGCGCGCCGAACGGGGTTTCCTGCGCCGCAAGCTCCGACAAAAGCGCCTCGGTCTCTTCAAGGCTCATCTCGCCGGAACGCAGATAGGCTTGCTTCAGGATTGCCAGCTTCTCGAACGCCGCCTCGCCATCCCCTTCGGCCCGGGTCAATATGCCGGCGGCCATGGCGCGGTCGCCATCGCCGGCGATACGCGCCTGCGCCAGGAGATGCGCCGCCATTGGCGACAGGCGGGTGTCGGACTCCACCAGTGCCTGGAAACCATCTGCGGCGGCCTGGAAGTCACCCGCATCCATGGCCACGCTTGCGGCCTCGAATGTCTCGATGAGCGCCTCGCGTTCTTGTGCCTGACGCGACTGGCTGTACTCATTGTAAGCCACGCCAAGCACAATCACGCCGGCAAGGATCCATACGATGATCCCGTATCTGCGCCAGAGTTCTGACAGTCGGTCCTTGCGGACCTCTTCTTCGACCTCTTCGAAAATATCGGACAAGTTTGCACTCCTGAGAGGATCGCGCGTTAGTACTCGACACTAGCGCCAGCAACACGCCACCGCAACGCGTCGTGTCTGCGCGCGCTCATGATTTCGTCAGTTTGTAGGTCTCCCTGTCGCCGGGAAAGCGCCGGGCACGGACATCGCCGGCATAACTGGCCACCGCCTTGTCGATCTCGCCGCGAAGATCACCATAGCGGCGCACGAATTTGGGTGTCCATTCGAAAATGCCAAGCATGTCATGAGTAACAAGGATCTGGCCATCGCAGACCGCCGACGCGCCGATGCCAACGGTCGGGCAGGACACCAGCGACGTGATCTGCGCTGCGAGGTCTTCCGCCACACCCTCCACGACGATGGCAAATGCGCCGGCCGATTCGGCCGATTTCGCTTCGGCTATGACCTCGTCGCGCTCGGCCTCGTTTCGACCGCGCGCGCGGAAGCCGCCATCGACATTGACCGCCTGAGGACGAAGCCCGACATGCCCCATGACCGGCACGCCGCGCTCGACAAGATGTTCGATCTGGTGGGCCGCATAGGCGCCGCTCTCTATTTTCACCGCCTGGCAGCCGGTTTCCTTCATTATCCGCGCGGCATTCAGAAACGCCTGGTCGGCATTTGTTTCATATGAACCAAACGGCATATCGACCACGACGAAAGCCTCCTCGGAGCCGCGCATCACCGCCTGCCCGTGCAGGATCATCATCTCCATCGTGACACCAACAGTCGAGGGCAGTCCATGCACGACCATGCCGACACTGTCGCCGACCAGTATCAGGTCACAATGGGGATCGAGCAGCGCAGCGGTTGGCGCGTCATAGGCCGTCAGGCACACCAGCGGCTCACCGCCCTTTGCAGCCGCGATATGCGTGACGGTCTTGCGGTTGGCGTTGCGCTGAGCGGACATGGATTTGCCGATTAGAACATGATGGCTCCCTTGGGAAGGGGACGCCGCAGGCCGTCAGCGCATCGCAGCGATCTCTTCGACCCGCATCCAGATGCCTTCGCGTTCGCCCACCCGGCGCTCGACCAGAAGTCGCGCGACCTGGTGATCGTCCTCGAAGGCATTGCCACTCACCGCATCCAGCAGCGCCTTGGCGAGATTGTCGAGGTCCATCCAGGGCGGATCGCCGATGTATTCCATGATGATGTGGACGCTGTAGTCGCCATATCCGGGCCGCAGGCGCTGGAAATGCTTGCGGAAAAACTCGCGCAGCAGCGGCTTGTAATATTTCGCCTGCGTGGTGAGGCCGGTGCAGCGCACTTCCAGCGCGCCATCAACACAAATGCGCGCGGCCACCTTGCCATGACGGGTCCAGTCACTGCTCATGACAGCGCCCTTATGCCAGCCCGGCCAATCTCGCAATTGCGCAAGGGTGGCAAACTGATAAACCGCAAGGGCAAAACAGTGATTGGATGGAGCGCACAATGAAACTCTTTGGCGGCAAGCCGGAAACCCGCACCGAAACCGACAGTTTCGGCCCGCTTGAGGTGCCCTCCGACCGGTATTATGGCGCGCAGACGGCCCGCTCCCTGATCAATTTTCCGATCGGCACCGAGACGATGCCCAAACCGCTGGTGCGCGCGCTCGGCGTGGTCAAGCGTTCCGCCGCGCTGGCCAACCGGGCACTTGACAATCTCGAACCGCACCTGGCGCAAGCCATTGTCGAGGCGGCCAGCGAGGTCGCCGAAGGCAAGCTGGATGATCATTTTCCCCTCAGCGTCTGGCAAACAGGATCGGGCACCCAATCGAACATGAACGCCAACGAGGTGATCGCCAATCGCGCCATCGAAATTCTGGGCGGCGAAATAGGCTCGAAGGACCCGGTCCACCCGAATGATCATTGCAACCGCTCGCAAAGCTCCAATGACACGTTCCCGACCGCGATGCACATCGCCACAGCCGAGGAAATCCACCACGCGCTCATCCCGGCTTTGCAAAAGCTGCGCAATGGCCTCAATGACAAGGCGGAGGAGTTTCGCGACATCATCAAGATCGGGCGCACCCACACCCAGGACGCCACGCCGCTGACGCTTGGCCAGGAGTTTTCCGGCTATGTCGCCCAGCTCGACCATGTGATCATGGCGCTCAGCGAGGACCAGGCGCTGCAGAATGTGCTGGTGCTCGCCCAAGGCGGCACAGCTGTCGGCACTGGCCTCAACGCCAGGCTCGGCTTCGCGGAGGCCTTCGCGCAGGAGGTTGCCGCCTATACGAAACTGCCGTTCCGCACAGCGCCCAACAAGTTCGCCGTTCTGGCGGCCCATGACGGCATGGTCACGGTGCATGGCATTCTCAACACCGCCGCTGTGGCGCTGTTCAAGATCGCAAATGACATCCGCTTCCTGGGGTCCGGCCCGCGCTCTGGCCTCGGCGAGTTGTCGCTGCCGGAAAACGAGCCCGGCTCCTCGATCATGCCGGGCAAGGTCAACCCGACCCAGTGCGAGGCGATGACCATGGTCGCCACCCAGGTGATGGGCAACCACACAACGATCAGCATGGCCGGCAGTCAGGGCCATTTCGAGCTTAACGTGTTCAAACCCGTCATCGCCTGCAACATGCTCCAGTCAATCCGCCTCCTGTCGGACGCCTGCAACAGCTTTACCGACAGATGCGTAGTTGGCATCAAGGCCAATGAGGAGCGCATTGCCGACCTGATGGAACGCTCGCTGATGCTGGTCACCGCTCTGGCGCCGGAGATCGGCTATGACAAGGCCACGCAGATTGCCAAGAAAGCCCACAAGGACGGCACCACGCTGAAAGAGGCGGCGCTGGCATTGGGCCATGTCGACGAGGAGACCTATGACCGCGTCGTGCGCCCGGAGAACATGATCGGGCCGGGCTGAGTTGACGAGCAAACTTCATACGTATAGGCCGTACGCATGGATCAGGCACACAAACTTCGCTCCGCGCGCAAGTCGCGTGTCAGCCTTTCGCTCGACAGCCAACTGGTCGAGGAAGCCAAGGCCCTTGGCTGCAATCTGTCAGCGGTCGCGGAAGCGGCCATTGCGGCTGAGGCGAAACGGCTGCGACTGGAAAGCTGGGTGGAGCGAAACCGCGCTGCCATTTCAAGCTGGGACGAATTGCTTGACCGCGAGGGCCTGTGGTCGGACGGCAAGCGACAATTCTGATGGCAGGCCGCCACGACATCGTCCTTTTGGGCCAGCAACGCGTTGTCGTTTTGCAATATTCCGGCGTCGACACGGGAAAGACCACACTCGTTGCGCCGCTCTATCCGGTCACCGCCGCGATTGAATATGAAGTTGTGACCCCGCGAATTGAGATCGACGGAGCCGACTATCTCGTCGCGACCCATCTTCTCGCTGCGGTGCGGTCGAACGCGCTGGGCCGCAGGATTGGCACAGCAAGCGGGTATGACGATGAAATTTCCTGCGCGCTGGACCGACTGTTTTTCGGCAACTGATTGCAACTGAAAGGCCTGCCCATGTCTGCACCCATCGGCTCGAAAGCCAATCCCTCGCAATTCGACTGTTATGGCGACCTTGCCGATGACGAGCCCTATTTCGTCATCCGCGCGCATGACCCGCTGTCCAGCGCGATCCTTGAGTTGCATGCCTATATTGGCGCAGGTCAGGCCGGCGCCGCGCACAACAAGCTCGCCGAGATCATGGCGATGACAGCGAACCACCCCCCGCGCCCGTCTGACAGCCCGAAATATCGCGAAACCTTTGCCATTTCGCTGGCGATGGAAAAATGGCGCGACAGCAAGCAATAGGCCGGGGCCGTCCTGGCCTGCCAGTCCGCACGCCCTATCCTCGCGCCCACACAGACGCTGAAAGAACCCCGCCGCCATGCTGTATGAAGTCCTTGCCGCCAGCGCCCTGGCATTTGGCGCCCTGATCGGACTGGCCAGCCTCGTCAGCCCGAACTGGGCGGCTGGTGTCGTGCGCCTTGTCGAAGATCCTGAAAAACCGGGCGGCTTTGCCGAGTTCCGGGCAACATATGGTGGCATGCTGATGATGCTGCACCTGACGGGCCTCATAGCGCTGTTCATGCTGGGACCAGTCATGGGCATGGCCGCGGTCCTGCCCATCTCTGCAGGCTGGGCTGGCGCAGGCTTCGGGCGCATGTTTTCGCTGATACTTGACGCAAAGCGGCTGCGCGAGCCGGCGATGAACCCCATATGGATTGCCACCGAACTGTTGCTCGCTGTCGCCATCGCTGCGCCAGCCTTCCAACTCGTCGGGTGAGCGAAAGGGCCATCGCGGCCAGGCAGGAAGGACACACCAGATGACGGAGCGTCGCGAGACGGACCGCGCCAGCGCCCCGGCCGGGACATCGCAGAATGATGGCGAGCGCATCGCGAAATACCTTGCCCGCGCCGGGATCGCTTCGCGCCGCGCCTGCGAAACGCTCATCGGCGACGGCAAGGTGACGGTGAATGGCAAGCGCCTGACCACACCTGCCTTCAAGGTGACGGGCCGCGAGGATATACGCGTGGCCGGCAAGCCTGTCAGTGCGCCCGAGCCCACCCGGCTGTGGCGCTATCACAAACCTGCCGGCCTGATCACGACCACGCAGGACCCGGCCGGTCGGCGCACGGTGTTCGAAGAGCTTCCCAAATCCCTGCCCCGCGTGATGACGGTCGGCCGGCTCGACCTCAACACCGAAGGGCTGCTGCTGCTGACCAATGATGGTGAACTGGCGCGCGCCCTGGAACTGCCCTCCAACCAGATGGCGCGTACCTATCGCGCCCGCGCCCATGGCCGGGTCAGCGATGGCGCCCTTGCCCGGCTTGGCCAGGGCATCGAGGTGGATGGCGAGCGTTTTGCACCCATTGCAGCCACGCTGGAACAGGAACTTGGCGCAAACAACTGGCTGCGGGTGACGTTGTCCGAAGGAAAGAAACGCGAGGTTCGCCGGGCGCTTGAGGCGGTCGGGCTGGAGGTCAATCGGCTGATCCGGGTCGCTTACGGGCCGTTTGACCTGGGCGCGTTGAAACCAGGGGCGGTGACTGAAGTCCCTGAAAGCGAGCTGCCAGACCTTCTGGGCGAGCTCATGCCCCGCCAGCGCGTGCAGGAACACGCAAGGCAGAAACCGGCGCGCAAGGATGCCCGCCTGAGGAAACAGGTGCGCAAACGCAGACAATGAGTTAACGTGCACGCAAACGGAAAGATAAACCGCACCGGGAGGTTCCCAGACATGTCGACCAGCGCCGTAGCAGCCCCGCCTGAAACCAAGATCGACCCATCGCGGCAAATGAGCGACGTGGCCGCGCAGGCCTGCGATCTTATCGTCGACCCTCTCGTCTACGCCCAGCCGAAACTGCTCGATGAGACTTTCGCGAAGCTGCGCGCCGACGATCCGCTTGCCTGGATGGAGCCAGACGGTTTTCGCCCGTTCTGGGCGGTGACCAAACATGCCGACATCATGGAAATCTCGCGCCAGAATGACCTGTTCACAAATGGCCAGCGCGAAATCCTCTCGCCGCATGAAACGGAAAAGCAGATCTATGCCATCATGGGCGGGCCCCACCTGGTGCGCACGCTGGTGCAGATGGATGATCCCGAGCACTACAAGCTGCGCCACCTGACACAGGAATGGTTCCTTCCGCACAATGTGCGCACCCGCCAGGATGCGGTGCGCTCCATTGCGAAGGAATTCGTTGACAGGATGGAGGATCTCGGCGGCGAGTGCGACTTCGTCAAGGATGTCGCCCTGCACTATCCGCTCCGCGTCATCATGCAGATCCTCGGCGTTCCGGTCGAGGACGAGCCGCGCATGCTCAAGCTCACCCAGGAGATGTTTGGCGCGCAGGATGAGGACCTGACCCGCGACAAGGATGCCATCGCCAGGCAGGACGTCGCCGCCAGCCTGGCGGCGATGCAGGGGGTCCTGGCAGATTTCTTCCAGTATTTCACCGAAATGACAAAGGACCGGCGCGCAAATCCGCGCGATGACGTCTCCACCATTATCGCCAATGGCAGGATCGATGGCGAACCGATCGGCGAATTGGAGGCAATGAGCTATTACACGATTGTCGCGGCAGCCGGCCATGACACGACCAGCGCATCCACTGGCGGGGGCATGCTGGCCATGCTGGAAAACCCGCAGGCGCTCAGCCTGATGATGGAAGACCCCAAAGCCCACTCGCGCACCTGTGTCGATGAGGCAATCCGCTGGACCACTCCGGTGAAACACTTCATGCGCACCGCCCAGGACGATTATGAGTTGCGGGGCCGCACCATCCGCAAGGGCGAAAGCCTGATGCTGAATTACCCCTCGGGCAATCGCGATGAGGAGGTGTTCGACGATCCGCACACCTTCCGCGCTGATCGCAGCCCCAACCGGCTGATCTCGTTCGGCTATGGCGGCCATATGTGCCTTGGAATGCATCTCGCCAGGATGGAAATGCAGGCCCTTTACGAAGAACTGTTCTCCCGCGTGACACAGATCGAACTGGCCGGCGAGGCGACGCATATCCGCACCAATTTTGTCGGCGGGCCGAAATCGATCCCTGTGCGCTACAGGTTCTGAGCCCATTGGGTCAACTCGTTGGCATCCATGCCCCTTCAAAATGCACATTTGAGGTGCTATATAGATGGTGTTCGCAAGAACTACGGCGATAAACGCGCGTGTAATAAGCGGTTCGGACCCGGGGGCGGTACCCGGCGGCTCCACCATAACCTCTCCGTTCGTTGGACGGTTGGCATGGGGCCGAAACAGGATCGACGGACGTGTAAAGACGATGCCTTCGCTCGATTGAGCTCCGTCAGAAGCTCATTTCAACACAGTTGCCAACGACAACTTTGCTGAAGGTGAACTGCTCGCGGCGTAGGCCGTGCGTAGCACACCGCTCTTAACTCCTGGGGCTTCAGCGCCTCAGGCGGGGCCCGGAGGCGCCTGGCAACAGAAGCCTCCACCCCCTCCCTTCAGTATTGTGCCTTGAGCGGCGCGCCGAGCGTGTCCTGGGCTGAATGTCGTGGCACTGCGGCTGCATCGATTGCCGCTGGCAATCGATGCGGGTTCAGTCGACCAGTGTCATCTCTCCGATGAGGGCCGTTGCGCCGTCGACTTTCTCCATCACCCAGAGCATGTAGCGCGAATCGACATGGATCGTGCGCGTCGCACGCGGATCGAAATCCCAGTCGGAGTTGACGCTTTCGATCGTCCCGTCAAACAGCAGGCCGACAAGATGCCCCTGCGAATTGAGGGTTGGCGAGCCGGAATTTCCGCCGGTCGAATCGAGGTCGCTGAGAAAATTCACCGGCACGCTGCCAAGGCTATCGAGCCGATAGCGGCCATGATCGCCAGCTTCAATACGTTCAAGAAGGCGCGCGGGCGCATTGAAAGGTGCCTCGCCGGTGTGCTTTTCGGCAATCCCATCAAGCACCGTGAACGACTCGTATTCGATCCCCGGCGCGGGCGAGCCACCATGGACATTGCCATAAGTCACCCGCAGGGTCGAATTGGCATCGGGATAGGCTGCCGAGCCCTGCGCGCGCTGCCAGTCTATTATCGCCTGCATGTAGGCAGGGCGCAGGCGCATCATTCGCCCCTCAAGTTCCTCACGCGTGCGCTCGCGATCGATATCATGATCGGAGATTGCGACGGCCAGCTGCATGAACGGGTCGTCGCTCTCGCGCAACTCCCCGGCGCTGGCGCTCATCAGTGCGAGCCGCGTGTCCAGCTCGTCCAGATCGGTCTCGGCGTAGAAATAGTCGAGCCGCGCATTCAGGGCGCGCGGATCGAACTGCTCTTCAAGACCGAGTGCTTCGTCGAAAGCCTCCACGCGCGCAGCCATTGGCTGGCCGACATAATTTTCCAGGAACATCATCCATTCTGCGCGGTCCACAACGGGGTCGTAGCGCCGCTCGATCGCGGTCAGCGACTGGCGGATAAAGGGAAGGTCGCGTTCCTGATAACCGGGCTTGCGTTCGCCGTCGGGTTTTTCGCGTTCAAGCGCGAGGCGGTAAAGCCGCCTTGCCGCCGAAAGAAGCTGTGGCCGGCGGGCCTGATCATACCAGAAGCTCTGGCGATTGACCGCAGCAATCTGCTCGCTGAGCAGATCCAGCGCGCGGATGGATTCGATATAGCTATCTGCGTCGGGCTGGGTTTCGATCCATTCCAGCAGGGCCGCTTCACGCGCGCCGCGCCGCTCAACCAGGCCGACACGCCGTGCTCCCTCAACCTGCCCCTTGCGGTTTTTCAGGTAGTTGTTCAGTCCGGCCAGACGGGATTCGTATTTCAGGCGCGCATCCGACCCGGCCGGAGCCTTTGACCCGATCACGCTGATCCACTGCTCGGCAAGCTCGATCCATTCCGGATAGAACCAGCCGAACACATTGCGCACCTCGGGCAGGCGCGCATAGCGCTGGGTGGAACCGGGATAACCGATCGCCATCACGAACCGCCCTTCCTCCAGCCCGCTACGGGAGACCGAAAGGAAATGGTCTGGTTCGAAAGGCACATTTTCGAGAGAATATTCCGCCGGGCTGCCATCGGGTGCGACATAGGCGCGATAGAAGGCGAAGTCGCCCGTATGGCGCGGCCACATCCAGTTGTCTACATCGCCGCCATACTTGCCGATTGCATCGGACGGCGCGTAGACAAGCCGCACATCGCGGATCTCCAGCCTGTCGATCAGCTTGTATTCGAGCCCGCCATGAAAGGTGGCGACCTGGCAGCGATGGCCCGGCCGGGCTTCACATTCGCTCAACAGTGCCTTGCGCCGGTTCTCGACAGTATCATGAACATCGCGCCCGCGCCGAAGGTCTGCCAGTCCGTCCCGCATCTCCGCGGTCACGTCGCGCACATCGACCGTGACATAGACCCGTGTTCCGGGCGCAGCTGGCAGTTCACCCGACAGGCCCTGCGCAAGAAAACCGTCCTGCAGGTAGTTGTCTTGAGGCGTGGAATTGTATTGCACTGAGCCGCGCGCGCAGTGATGATTGGTCACCACCAGGCCGAACCGGGAGACGAACGAACCCGAACATCCCCCAAGCGACACCACGGCACCCATCGGAAAGCCGGTCAGCTCTGTCAGCGATCCGGGATCAAGCCTCAGGCCGGCGCTGACAAGCTCACCGGAGATGTCCGGCAATTGTCCGGGCGTCCACATCCCTTCATCAGCCGTTGCCAGCGACGCGGAGATGGCCGCGATGCAGCCTGCGAAAAATGCTCTGAACATCAAGACACCTCATCACCCAAGTCAGCACACTTTCCAAAGCTGCAACTTATCCCTTTTCGCAATGTTCGCAATCCGTGCGGTGCAGAACTGTGATGTGTTTCAACTGTCGAGAATGACGATCCGGTCTTCCAGGGCAGCCAGGGCCATTTCAGGCGTATCGACATGGACGAGATTCGCACGGAACTCCTCGGGCGCGAACCGGCCTTCGATAAGATGGTCCATCAATTCGAAAAACGGATCCCAGAAGCCGTCCTCGTCAAGAAACGCCATCGGCTTTGCGTGCAGGCCGAGGCGCGCCCAGGACAACATCTCGACCGCTTCCTCCAGCGTGCCGATCCCGCCAGGAAGCACGATGAAGGCATCGCTTTCGTCGAACATCATCTGCTTGCGCGTGTGCATGTCATCGACGATACGGTGCTCGACATCCTCGAACACCCGCTCCTTTTGCAGCAGGAAGCGCGGCATCACGCCCAGCACCTTGCCGCCGTCACCATGAGCTGCGCGCGCGCAGGCGCCCATCAGGCCGACGCCACCACCGCCATAGACCAGCCTCATATCCTTCTGGGCGAGCGTGCGCCCAAGCTCGGTAGCAAGTCGCAGATAGGCCGGCTTCACATCATTCGATGATCCGCAATAGACACAGACCGAACTTATGTTCGCCATGGCAGGCTCCGGAAATTGTCTCATGCGCAATGATTAGGGATAAGCGGGCGCGGCGACCAGTGCCGCGATGCAATCAGTCTGGCACAAGCCGGCAAAGCGCGCCATATCACGTCCATGTCACCACCTTCCACACATGATGCCCAGATTGACCCCGACCGCATAGAAAGCGCAGATGGCGGCCTGTGGGCATCGATCCGGCGCATCATCGCATTGCTGGCCCGGCCGGAAATGAAACACTGGCGCCCACGCATGGCGACGGCCGTCCTGCTGACAGCGGCCGCCAAGGGGCTGGAAGTCGCCGCCCCCGTGATCCTCGGCAATGCCATAAACCGTCTTGAGGCCGGCAACAGCCCGCTCGCGCCCGAAGCCCTCGGACTGGCGATTGGCGGGTTGGCGCTCTTTGCGCTCGGCCGGTTTGCCAGCGCCGGCCTGCCACAGGCGCGGGATGCCCTGTTTTCTCCCGTCAGCCAGGATGCCCAGCGCCTTGCCAGCGTCGATGCATTCGGCCACGCCCAGCGCCTGTCACTCAATTTCCACCAGACACGGCGCACCGGCGCGCTCAACCGCGTCATCGAGCGCGGCGCCAGTGCGATCGATTACCTGATCCGTTTTCTTGCCTTCAACATAGGTCCGACCTTTATCGGTCTCATCCTCGCTGCCGGTGTTCTCTGGCTGAGTTATGACTGGACGCTTGCCCTTGTCGCGGTGGCCACTGTCGCCGTCTATGTCGTCTTCACCATCATCGTTACCGAGTGGAGGGTGCGCCAGCGCCGCGAGATGAATGTCGCCGACACGCAATTGCGCGCTGTCTCGGTCGACAGTCTCACCAATTTCGAAACAGTGAAGGCCTTTGCCACAGAACAGCGCGAGACCGACCGCTTCGACGACGCCATGAGTGTTTACAATCGCAAGCTCGTTTCGGTCATGCGTTCACTCAACCTTCTGAATGCCGGACAGGAACTGATCATGAATATCGGCCTGTTTGCGATGCTGGCGGTTGCCGCCTGGCAGGTTGCAGGCGGACATCTCAGGATTGGCGACCTGACAGCCGCGATGCTGCTCCTGTTCAATCTCTACCGCCCACTCAACATTCTCGGCTTTGCCTGGCGCGAGATCAAGCAGGGCGCGGTCGACCTTGAAAAGCTCTACGGACTAACCTCCATGGTACCCGAAGTGGAGGACCGGCCAGGGGCGCGCACGCTTGTCCGGGCGGCCGGCCATGTCCGGTTCGAGCATGTCTCCTTTGCCCATCAGGGCCGCGCGGTCGGTGTTCGCAACATCAGTTTCGACGTACCGGCAGGCAGGAAAGTCGCTTTTGTTGGCACTTCGGGCGCCGGAAAGTCGACCCTGCTGAAGCTGCTCTTTCGCTTCTATGATGTGCAATCGGGTCGCATCCTGCTGGATGGACACGATATTCGCGACGCAACCCAGGACAGCCTGCGCCGCCAGCTCGGCCTTGTCCCCCAGGATGTGGTGCTCTTCAATGATACGATCCGCGCAAACATTGCCTATGGCCGCCCGGAGGCCAGCGAAGATGAAATCCTGGCCGCATTGGCGCGCGCCCAACTGGCCGATTTCGCCGGCGTCCTGCCGCAAGGGCTCGACACGCGCGTCGGCGAGCGCGGCCTGAAACTCTCCGGCGGGGAGAAGCAGCGCGTCGGCATTGCCCGGGTCATCCTGAATGATCCGGCCGTACTTGTGCTTGACGAAGCGACATCGGCGCTCGACAGCGCGACGGAATCGGCTGTTCAGGATGCGCTTGACGAAGCGGCACGCGGGCGCACAACACTGATGGTTGCACATCGCCTGTCTACCGTGCAGGACGCTGATGAGATCATCGTGCTAAGCGATGGGCGCATTGTCGAGCGTGGAGATCACCGCGCCCTGCTTGCGAAGGACGGCGAATATGCAGCCATGTGGGCGCGTCAGGCCTCAAGGGCCGGGCTCGGCGCTGTTGCAGAATGAAAAACGGGGCTTTGACAGACATGACAGGACAGACAGAAGATCTTGAACGCAAGCGCTTTCCTTGGGCGCAGACCGGCTTTGACATGGAGGGCATTGTCGGCGCGGTGGCCGCCTGGCTGGTCGGCATCCTGCTGGGGCTGATCTGGGACCCGCTTTTCTGGATCGGCGCTGTGGCGGCCATCCTCGTCCTGCTTGCCACGCGGCGCGCGAACCGAAGCGTGCCTGCGCATGCCGATACAGTTCTCGCCCCGGTCGATGGCGTGCTTGTATCGGTCGAGACGACCGCGCCCCCGTCAGAGCTCCGCCTGCCTGGCGCTGAATTCAACCGGCTGCGGATTGCCTCCTCGCCGGCCAGCCCCAACGGGCTGCACGTGCCGCTCGCCGGCCAGGTCGAGACGCTGATTCGCGAGGCCGGAGCACCCTCCGTGCCGGTCGCGATGAAGGCGGATGCCCATGGACTGGCGACGGTTTATATCAGCTTTGCCCGCGGCGAAGAGCGCGTCGGGCTGCATCTGTCCAGTGGTGGCCTCGGCCCCCGTCTCGATATCGACGCCGAGCCGGGCGACCCGGTCCGGCTCGGACGCAAGTTCGGCCGGCGCCGGCTTGGTGGCTGGTGCGATGTCTACATCCCTGCCGATCTCCCGCTTGCGGTCTGGCCCGGCATGACGCTGGTGGCGGCAGAGACACGCCTTGTCGGCGATCAGGACAAGGCAACCGAGACAGCGGGCGAACCAGCCCGGAGCGCCGAAAAGTTTGACTGGCAGCCTGCCAACCCTGACGAAGGGGCGACAGTGAATGAAGCCGACGCAGCACGCGAGACCAGCCCGAATCAGCCAGACTCACCTGCCACCGAGGTTTCCGAAACGTCGGAGAAGGATGATGCGGCCGAAATGTTCGCCCGGCTGCGAAACAAGGTCGAAGAGGCATCAAGGCGCGACAGCGAGAGCTGAAGCGTCGCCCGCGTGACACCTGCCCGCGTTGAAAGGAAGGTGCCTTAGCGATTTGCAACCAGCTGACGCGGCGAACCTGCCCGCACGGGTCAGGCGGCAGCAAAGCTCATCTGAGCAAGGCGTGCATGCCATCGCGCGATATTGTCGTGCTCCTTGTGGGGCTGCCACTTCATCACGCCGGCAAAGCCACAGGCGATGAAGGCCGTGATGTCGGCGATCGAAAACCGGCCGGCTGCAATGAATTCATTGTCTCCAAGATGCGCATCGAGACGTTTGACGAAGGCTTTCGCATTGCGCTCGCTCTTTTCCGCCGTGCCCTCGCATTGCGGGCTTTCCAGCGCGGCCATGGCCGGATGGGCATTGCGGAACCAGC
>CAYXQV010000038.1:0-15013 GCA_964467505.1 uncultured Hyphomonadaceae bacterium
ATGGCAGGCTGACCTCCACCCGCGTGCCCTTGCCCGGCGCGGTCTCGATGCGGACCTGCCCGCCATGCAGCTCGGCAAACCGCTTGACGACGGCAAGGCCAAGGCCGGTTCCAACGCGCCCACGGGCATTATCGCCCTGCGCGAACGGCTCGGCAATGCGCGCAAGATCGGCTTCGTCCATCCCTGCGCCCTCATCAGCGACATGCAGTTGCGCCATGCCGGACCCCTGCTGCGCGCCCAGTGTCACCTGGCTGCCTGCATCCGAATACTTGATCGCGTTGGACAAAAGGTTCTGCCAGATCTGGCGCACCGCGCGTGCGTCCGCGTTGGCCCAGACATCACCGCCTTCTGCGATCACGCGCACACCTGCACGCGCGGCCTGAGGCTGCAGCTGGCCGACGACGGAGCGCGCGCTGGCCATAAGGTCCACCGGCTGCAGATCGAGCCGCTGGCGTGTGGTTTCCGACCTGGCGAGATCGAGAATGTCCTCGACCATCAAGAGCAACTCCTGCGCGCTGTCATTGATGATGGTGGCGTATTCGTCATAGGGCTCAGGCAGCGGCCCGCGCAGCTTTGCCTGCATCATGTCGGAAAAGCCGATGATCGCATTCAGCGGCGTTTTCAACTCATGACCGAGCGAGGCGAAAAACGCGGTGCGTTCGGCAATCTCGTCGCGTGCACGCGCCTGCAACCTGTCGAGTTCTTCCTGCGCGACACTGTCCGGCATGACCAGCAGCCACCCCCTTGTTTCCCCGAAACGGACATGAAGATCGAGCGTTGGAGCCGCCTCGCGCTCAAGCCGAAGGTGCCCGGTCTCGCGCAGCACCGTGGCGACTTGCGTCTCGCAGCCAGGCCCGAAACCGTATTCGACGAATTGTCCGACCCGCAGCTCCGGCGCGAGGCTGACACGCCCGAGCAGCCGCACCACGCGCCCATGGCGTGTCAGCTCGACAATCAGCAAAGGCGCACTCTCGGCAATCGGCGGGTGGGCGACGCCGTGTATCCGGCTTTCGGGTATTGGCGTTGCAGCGGGCCTTGCCACCCGGTCCGCCCGGATGTCGCCCAGCACATGCCAGACCAGCCAGCCAGCCGCCATCAGACCGGCCAGCGCGAATGCAGGCTCGAGACTGGCAAGCGTCGCAAGTTCCGGCGGCGGGCCTGCCAGCGTCTCAAGGACGACCAGGGAAACATATGCCAGGACCGCAAACACCGATGCCTCGAGCGCCATTCGCCCACGCCGCGCCGCGAGCCCGACCAGCGGGCCAAGCGCAAACAGAACGGTCAGCGGCGAATGAGCTCCCCCGCTCGCGGCCACCGCGACAAGCGAAACAACCGTCCAGGAAAGCACCTGCAATGGCGCCTGACGGATCGAGCTTGCCTTTGTGTCCGCCCGCCAGACGAGGCCGGCCCAGCCCGGCAGCGACATGAACACGCCAGCTGCAAGTGCACCTGGAAGTGGCGCACCAGCAAGCCATCCCCCGCCTGCGGCCAGCAGGCAGAGCGCGATCCAGACCACCGAAAAGAGCGGCCCGGATGTCGGTGGATTAACTTCTGTCAATTAACCTGCCCGAAAAGTTTACGTGACATGACTGTTTCTTAATTCTTCCGGTGCTGTTTTGAATGCAATTCCTGCTCCGAGTTTGTGCTTCCCATCGGTGGGAAGTTGAGGCATTGTGAAGGTTAACGCGTGAGGGGTCTTCAATGAAGTTTTCAGTTGGAACACTAGCTACCATCGCCGCAGGCATTCTTGCCAGTCAGTTCGCGTCAGGGCATGCACAGACTGCATCAGGCTCGCCGGACTTGATATCGCAGAGCGCTGCGATTTACGCCACATATCATGCCGATGTCTCGGACGTGCGCGATCGTCCGTTCGTGTCAGCCGATGATATCGAGGAGTCCCTGACCAATCTTGGCGGACAGAATGTCGACCAGTTGTCAAGCGGCTGGATTGCCTATTCTGCTCTCGTCGCCTCGCAGGATCCGCAATTTCGCTCGGCTGTGCGCGATATTGAAGGGTTCTACGGTCGCGACAGCCTGATGCTCGGCCTGCGCAACGACATTCGCTATGCGCGCACGCTCGAGGGCGGCACCTCCGCCGTGACATCCTCGCTTTCAGCCATCGAGGCGGATTCGCGCCGCCTGACGGGGGCCGGCGCCTATGTCAAGGAACAGGCCTATTCCCTGCAGGGCGCAGGCTGGGCGAAAGCGAAGATCGCCAGCACCGACGCCCTGATCAACCGCGTGAAATCAACCTCGCTGTCCGGGCGGCCGGTGAGGTCGGACCTGCGCGCGGCATTCAGCGCGCCCGATATTGACAGCGTGCTTGCGCGCGCAGGTCAGTCCGGGGCGCCCTCGCTCTGGGAAGGCGTCAGCTCGGCGGCGAGCGCGATCAGGTTCCCGACCATCAAGGCAGCCTATTCCGGGCGCGACGCACGCATCCGGCACGGCAAGGAGCCGATTGCCGACAAGATCGCCACGCTTGCGGCCTATCGTATTCTTGGTGACGGTGCCGCACCTGTTTCAGAGCTTCGCAATGCCATGAACGAGCGCTCCACATCAGGCTGCCTGAAAATGGCCCAGCTCAACCTGCAGCAGTGCGTCGCAGCGGCGCACAAGCAGTATGAAGTGCCTTTCTGCATCGGTGAGCATGCGCTGACCGATGTCGGCGAGTGCATCGGCGAAGTCACGCAATAAGCGCAGCGCAAGGCCGGTTTCACATGAAATTCGGGCAGAAGGGGGCTTTCCAATGGGGGCCCCCGGCTCCACATTCTCTTCATGAGAGTTTCAGCCGCCGCCGACGAAATCCGGGACGAATTCGCCCTTCTGGATGATTGGGAAGATCGCTATGCCCACATCATTGATATGGGCCGCGCCAATCCCGCTCTGACAGGTGATGAACGCAATGAGGACAACCGTGTGCGGGGTTGCGCATCGCAGGTCTGGATGGTCGCTACGCCGCTTGGCGAGGGCCGGCTGGGCCTGCGTGCCGAGTCCGACGCGGTGCTGGTCTCGGGCCTGATCGCAATCCTGACCCGCCTGTTCTCAGGCCAGAATGCCGCCGATATCGTGGAATTCGACGCCCACGGCTTCTTTCGCGAGATCGGTGTCAGTGATGCCCTCACCGCGCAACGCTCAAATGGCCTTGCATCCATGTTGAGCCGCATCCAGGCATCCGCCCGTGACATGAACGCGACCTGACCTGCAGGATATCGCGCCAATGCGCCTGCGGCCCTGACGGAAAGACCGCCATTGCGCCCGAACGAACAGCGACCTGAATTGGATCGACTGACAGGATCGGCTTGCTCTGCGGCGCCGCCAAAAGGAAAAAGCTGATACCAGGCAGCATGACCTGACCGGTCCCATGCGACAGGGGCTCAGGCCATGAAGCCGAGATCGGGGGTGTCGAAATTTGCAAGATTGGGAAAGATGCCGGCGAGTTCACCCTGTGAAAGCCCGAACCAGCGCCCGAGCGTGGCGGCATACTGGTCGACCGAGACCGAGGGTATGGGACGACCGCGATTGCCCTGATAGCCCTCGCCCTCTGGCTCGTAGAGCGGAACGTCGCCATAAAGCTGTCGTCCGCGAACAGCGCCGCCAATCACGAAGTGGTGGCCTGCCCATCCATGATCGGAGCCGTCGCCATTGATAATCAGCGAGCGCCCGAAGTCGGATGCCGTGAACGTCGTCACCTCGTTGAAGACACCCATTTCCTTCAATGCCGCCGAGAATGCGGCAAGACTTCCGGCAAGATCGCCATGCAGGCCCGGCAGCCGCCCAGCCTGTCCGCTATGAGTGTCATAGCCACCGGTCGAGGCAAAAAAGACCTGGCGGTTAAGGGTGAGCGCGCCGCGCAGATTGATGGTTTCAGCTATCGTCTGCAGCTGGCGGCCAAGTCGGCTGCCAGGAAACTGTGTCGCAAGCGGAACGGCCTGGTCACGGATATTCCTGATGTCGTCGTCAAGTTCGACCGCGCGCCGGAAACCGTCGAGCACATCGCGGGCATAGAGATTTCCCGGGTCGCGCCCGGTGCCGGCAAGATAGCGCCTGAGTATCTCGCGCGCCTCGTCGGCGCCCTCGCTTCGCCCGAGATAGTCGCGCCGCCGCAGATAGTCGATTTCCCGCGGTCCCCCGAAAGGCATCGTGTAGGGGCGCGCGATGTCACCATTCAGGAAGGTCCCCGAACTGGTGCCCGAGACGGCCACGAATGACGGGTTGATGCTGCCTGAGGAGTTGATGACCGCATCGGCAAACCTGCCGCCCCAGCCGAGGCGGGCCCCTTCTGTCCCAAGTGTCATCCAGGTCGATTGCTGGTCATTATGGGAGAACAGGCGTTCGGGCAGCCGAGCGCTGCCAGCCTCGAACTGCGAGCGGGTTGCCGGCTCGACCAATGGGCCGACATTGCCGACAATCGCCGCCTCGCCGGCTTCGAACATGCCCTGCAGGAGGGCGAGCTCACGCGGAAGCCCGAAACTGCGGCCGCCGAAACGATCACTGTTGCCGGGATTGATCGCAAGCAGGTTGGCGCGCGCCCGGCTGGAATTTTCCGGCGCACCATAGGTGCTGAGGAAGTCCGCGCGCAGGTTCTCGAAGGCCGACCAGCTCTCTGCATCGGTTGGCATGACGGTGTCGAAATTGTCCATCCCGCCAAAAAGGAAGATGCAGACCAGCGCCTTGTAGCCCGTCGTGTCAGCCGCCCAGGCCGATGGTGCGCCCATAAGGCCAAGTGCCCCGGCGCCGCCGAGAAAGCTGAGCGCGCCAGAGCCGCGAAGAAATGTCCGGCGATCTAATCGAGCCATGATGAAGCGTCCTCGGTCAGGGTTGGGTCATGTATTGTGGCGAGGTGACGACCATCAGCACGGCGAGGTGGACCCGGCGCTCGCGGGCCAGTGCGATACCTTCCAGGTCTTGTGCATCGACGGGCAGTGCGATCGCGCCGATGGCATCGGCAATCATGTCGCGCGTGCCCTCATCAAGGCGGTTCCCGGTGAGCAGGAGGTCGAGATGATCAATAAGGTCACCGGGCATATCGGCCAGAGCCAGCGCGGCAGAATAGTCCGGGGTAAAGCTTGCGGTCTCCCGGTCGCGCACCGGCGAGGTGTCCCGGATGAACCGTGTCATGAAGCCCACATAGCCTGAAAAGCTGCTCTCATTGACGATCTGCAGTTCCGGCGCCGTCAGCCCGGCCTCACCGGTCGCCGTGTTTGGCGCAACGAAGCCTGGCCGGTAGAAATTGAATACCGAAGGCGAGCGGAAAGGATGCTGCGACAGCCGGTCGGTTCCGCTGGTGTCACGCAGCCAGTTTTCGTTGGCAACGAGCGGATCATCGACATTGAAGGCGCGCGCCCAGTTGACGAACCGGACAACCGGCTCGCGCACCTTGCCCGATTGTGGCCCGCGCTCAGCGCCCAGTTCGATGATATCGGGATCGAACAGAACGGCCGCGAGTGTAGCCGCCAGATCGCCGCGCAGGCCAGCGCCGACCGCTTCCCCGTCGGGCAGGGTGTAGCGCCCGGTTTCGAACGCGGTGGCCACGCGCTCGACATAGTCAGGTGCCGGGTTCGAGAGGGTAAATCGCTGGATCAGCTGGCGCGCGAGGAACGGCGCCGCACTCGGATGGTTGACCAGAGTGTCGAGGGCCGCATCGATGCTGTCCTCGGCGGTTGTCGCTTCCGGAATGGTCGTGCCCAGAAAACTCTTGGCAAGGGGCGAATGCTCTTCGGGAAAGACCTGCATCGGCGAATAGCGGGCCTCGTCGGGAAAATCATTGCGACCAAGGCGCGATGCACCACGATAGGCAAGCCCGGTAAACACTCTCGACAGGCCGGTCACATCCTCATTGTCATAGGTCGGAACTTCCCGGCCCTGTGCGTCCTGCCTGGGCGTTCCATCGCGATCAAGCTCGACAAGTCCGATCGTGAACAATTGCATGATCTCGCGGGCATAATTCTCATCAGGCATGCGCCCGGTAGCCTCGTCACCCTTGCGGTTGCGCAGATAGGTCAGGTAATCGCCCATCGCCACCGAATAGGTCACTTCCTCAAGCAGGTCGCGGTAATTTCCGAACGCATTCCGGCTGAGAATGTCGTGATATGCCGCCATGGTCAGCGGACGTCCGCGAAGGCCCTCATTGTCGGAAACGACCAGGATCTGGGAAAGCGCGAACATCATCCGCATACGCAACTGATCGTCGGCCTCGATAAAGGCGCGATAGACAGCATTGCTGGGGTCATCGCGGCCAATCGCTTCGCCAGCCTCGGCGCGTGCGACAAGTGGCGGGAGAAATCGGCTTGGGGGTTTGGCGATTTCGCGCCGGAACCAGTCGGCGGCATCCGCACCGGAAAGCGCGTCGATCTCTGCCGGAGCCGGACCGAAAGTGGCGCGCTGGAGAAATCTGACCGCGTCGGCGGGAGTGTCGACCATGCTGGCAGGTGGTGGCGGTTGTGGCAGGGCGCCACCAGCAGGGCGGCCGGGAGGCTGAGAGCCACCCTCCGAACCCCCGCCGCCGCTGCAGGCGCTGGCGAGAACAAGCCCTGCAAGGCTCGCGAGGGCTGTTTTCCAGACTGTATCGGCCACGGCGCCCACCTTGTCATTTCCAGTGCCGACACTGCTCATAAGCCAGGTGTCGCTTCCAGGAAATGAAATTCCCGTTCATAATTCGCGCAGGATCTGAATTCGCTCTGAATCTGGCGGAACGACACCAGTGTGCCCATTCCATGCCGCGAGAACTGGCACGTTTGCAAAGCTGCCGGGGAGCGGGCATCCGGCGCGCGCTTCGGCATGGCGACTGGAATAGCTGAAGGCCCGGCGTCGCACCCCGGCGCGCCCCATGCCCCGTTCAGGTGCCCGCTTCAGGACACCGAGAGCAGGAAGATCGCGAGCGCGAGCAGGCAGATAATGGATGTCGCGGCGCCGATAATGGTTTGCGGTTCGAACCGCCTTGATTTCGTATCATTCATCACACCCCGAACATACCGGTCGGTCACAAAGTGTCAAATTCGTGGCAGGTATGACCCAGCGTCAGGCTTCCTGGTGGAACTCGCCATAGGAGCGGAACCGCCACAAATAGGTCGGCACGATGACTTCGATACTTTCCAGTTCCCCGATGCCGAGATCCGACAAGGTCAGCGCATCGCCGGCGACGACATTGTCGGATTTCAGCAGCTCGACCTGGTCGCCGGTGATCGGCGGGGCGCCAAAGATGGTGTGCATGGGCAGGAAGGGTGCGCGCCAGATGGCCCCGAAGGCCAGGCCCATCGGTTTCGCGATGAAAAAGGGCAGAGGCAGCTTGCCGCGCGGGCGGTCGATCGTCTTCAGGATGAAGTCGTAGAGCTCGTTCATCGAATAGGTTTGCGGACCGCCGAGTTCATAGGTCTTGCCGGCCGCATCCCCGCGTTCGACGGCCGCAACGATCGCCGCGGCGACATCGCCGGCATAGACGGGCTGGAACCGTGTCTTTCCCCCGCCAATCGCCGGCAGGGCGGGGGTCAGCCGGGCCAGATCGGCAAACCGGTTGAAAAATTCGTCTTCCGGTCCGAAGACAATGGAAGGGCGCAGGATCACGGCGTCGGGGAAATGCGCGCGCACGGCGCTCTCGCCCTGCGCCTTGGTGCGGGCATAGTCCGATGCACTGTTCTCATCGGCGCCAATGGCCGACATCTGGACGAACCGCTTCACGCCGGATTCGTGCGCGAGTTCGGCAACATTCAGGGCACCGCGTGCCTGCGCGCCCTCGAAGCTCTGCGCGCCCTTCTCGAACAGGACGCCGACAAGATTGACCACGGCGTCGGCATCCTGAACCGCGCGGGCAACCGAATCGCGATTGCGCACGTTCGCCTGGACGATATCGACCCAGCCCGGCACGCCTGCAAGCCGGACCTCATTGGCCAGATGTGGGCGGCGCACGGCCACGCGCACCCGCCAGCCAGCGTCGACCAGTTTGCGTGCGGCGTAGCGCCCGATGAAGCCCGAGCCGCCAAACAGTGTCACGAGGCCTTTCGACATTGGGGATATCCACTTGAGTGCTGATTGCGTGCTGAAACTGCGAGTCCTGAGATTTCGCCTTTCAGCATGGTGCCGGGTGATTGTCCATGCGGCGCGACAGGGCAGGGGGCTTCAGGTCTGGAAAACACGGGTGGGTCTGAACTGGCCGGCGCGCACCTCGCCAAGCGCGACAGCGCAATCCTCCTCCAGTGCCAGGGTCAGGCGGTCCTCGCGCGACGAGCGCGGATCGGCGCGCCACGCCTCCATCGCATGGGGCAGCAATTTCACGGCACGGCCAAGACGCACGGCGCCTGCGTCCCCGCGCGCTATGTCAACTGTCGGGACATCATCGAGCGCCTGGGAGAGCGGCAGCAGGGCGGCAACGCGCGCCTGTGCTGTTTCCATGGCTTCAAGCTGGGCGGGCGTGAGCGAGTTTTCCAATGTGAACTGGCCGACCCGTGTGCGCCTGAGCTGGCTTATATGTCCCTCGCAGCCAAGCTCGAACGCAAGATCGCGGGCCAGCGCGCGCACATAGAAGCCCTTGCCCGAGACAACATGAATTGTGGTGTGATCATCATCGGGCATGCCTGTGACCTGCGCGGAATGCACCGTGACAGGCCGGCCCTGAAGCTCGAAATCCTCGCCCCCGCGCGCCAGATCATAGGCGCGTTCGCCATTCACCTTTATCGCCGAATATTTCGGAGGCACCTGCTCGATTTCGCCGACAAAGGCCGCAAGCGCGGCCTCGACAGCCTCACGCGGCGGGCGGGTTTCGCTGCGTGCCGTCACCTCGCCTTCGCGGTCCTGCGTGTCGGTGGATGCGCCCCATTCGATCGTGAAGACATATTCCTTCGACGCATCCATTGCCCACTGGCTGGTCTTGGTCGCCTCGCCGAAGGCAATCGGCAATATGCCCGAAGCGAGCGGGTCGAGCGTTCCGCCATGGCCGGCCTTCTGGGCGTCCAGGAGGCGTTTGCACAGCCCGACCGCCTGGGTCGAGGTCATGTCGATGGGCTTGTCGAGAGCAAGCCAGCCATGCACGGGTTCACCCTTGCGCTTTTTCCCGCGTGCCATATTGATCCTACCCTATCGCTTTGCACCGCCGCGGTTCGAACGCGGCGGGTGCCGATTGGTTGCTGTCATGTGTGCTTCATCACACGAAGCTGCGGCCTATGACAGACTGCGCCATCGCAGGCAAGCACAGATGCGGCCGGGCGCATACCTTCCCAGCCAGCCGGCGCAGCAGGTTCGCAATGAGTCGCACGGGGGGCTGCCGCCGGCCTCGAATACCGCTACAGCTCACACCGAGCGCCAGGAGCATCGATATCATGCCAGACACCCAACATTTCACACTCGGCTGGGAGGAGTGGCTCGCGCTGCCGTCGCTCGGCCTGCCAGCCATCAAGGCGAAAGTCGATACCGGTGCGCGCACGTCTGCGCTGCATGCCGAAGCGATCGAACCCTTCGGTCGCGTTGACAAGCCTCAGGTGCGTTTTCTCATGCGGCCCGATCCCGGTGACCCGTCGATCGAGGTCACCTGCTCGGCCAAGGTGGTCGACCGGCGCAACGTGACGAGTTCGAACGGCGAGAGTGAACTGCGCTATGTGATTACCACAGAGGTCGAGATGGGTGGCCGCCGCTGGCCGGTGGAACTGACACTGACAGACCGCGGCGCGATGAATTACCGTATGTTGCTTGGCCGTACCTCGATCGAAGACGACATGATCGTCTCGCCATCGCTTTCCTTTGCCCAGCCGGAACTCGACTACAGCGTCTATGCGCGCATGCCCCGCTGGCGCCCCGTCAAACGGCCACTGAGGGTGGCGCTGCTGACGCGTGAGCCGGACAATTACTCCTCGCGCCGCCTGATCGAGGCTGGCGAAGTGCGTGGCCATGTCGTGGAGGCCATAGATACCAGCCGATGCTACATGAAAATCGACAGTTTCAGCCCGCAGGTCCATTATGACGGGCGCTCGCTGGAACGCTATGATGCCGTCATACCCCGTATCGGGGCGTCCATGACGGGCTATGGCATGGCCGTCATGCGCCAGTTCGAGATGACCGGCGCCCACTGCCTCAATCCAGCCGACTCAATCGGCGCGTCGCGTGACAAGCTGCTCGCCCATCAGCGGCTTGCCAGTGCCGGCATCGACATGCCGGTCACCGCTTTTGCCCACAGTCCGAAGGACAACAAGGATATTGTCCGCCTCGCCGGGGAGGCACCTGTCGTGCTGAAGCTCCTGCAGTCGACTCAGGGCCGCGGCGTTGTGCTCGCCGAGACGCGCAAGGCTGCTGAGAGCCTTGTCGATGCGTTTCGCAATCTTGATGCGAATTTCCTGGTGCAGGGCTTCGTGAAGGAAGCGGCCGGAGCCGATGTGCGCTGTCTTGTTGTCGGCGGCAAGTGCGTCGGGGCAATGAAGCGCCAGGCGCCCGAGGGTGAGTTCCGCTCCAACCTTCACCGTGGCGGGGTTGCCACGAAGGTGCGTCTGACACCGGACGAACGCCGGATCGCGGTGCGTGCAGCGCGTTGTCTCGGCCTCGCATTTGCCGGGGTCGACATCCTGCAGACACTGAGCGGCCCGGCGGTGCTCGAGGTCAATTCCTCGCCGGGACTGGAAGGTATCGAGGCAGCCACGGGGCGCGACATAGCCAGCCAGGTCTATGAATATCTCGAAGGCCGGATCCGTCCGCTCTCCCGGGTCCGCGACGGGGTCCGGCGCGCTAGCGCGAGCTGAACAGTTTTCCGCGCTCGGTGATCAGCACGATGCCAAGCGAGACCAGGCCCAGCACGGCGAACCCGGTCATCACCGGGATGACCGATCCGTCATAGCGTGAGCCGATCAGCCAGCCGATAAGGCTCGAAACCGTCGTGGTGGCGAAGCCCTGCGCCGCACTCGCGGTGCCGGCAATGCGTCCGAGCGGTTCCATGGCGAGCGCGTTGAAGTTCGATCCGATGAGGCCGAAACAGGCGAAGATCAGCATGAAGATCGGGTAGAATATCGAGAACCGCTCGCCGAACACGCCCAGGAGGATCACCATCAGGATGGATAAGCTGCAAAAGCCGATCAGCGCGCCATGGCTGATCCGGCGCATGCCGAACCGTTCGACCAGCCGCGAATTGGTGAAGTTTGCCGCAGAAAGCGCGATCGCAATCCCGGCGAACCAGAGCACGAAACTGTCCCCGGTCTCGAACACCTCGGTGTAGATCTGCTCGGCCGTTCCGATAAAGGCAAACAGCGAGCCGAAAATGGCGCCGGACGCGGCCACGTAGCCGAACGTGACCGGGGTGCGGATGACCTCGGAATAATCGGCAATGATCGAGCGCGCATTCAGCGGCGTGCGGTGCTCTGGCGGGCGGGTTTCCGCAAGGCGCAACCAGGTCCAGGCCAGGGTCAGCCCGCCGGCCAGCGCAAGGATCCCGAATGTCCACTGCCAGGGGGCAACAAACAGGACAAGCTGGCCGATGGAGGGCGCAAGGATCGGCACGACCATGAAAATCGTCATCACCAGCGACATGATCCGCGCCATCCCGCGCCCCATGAACACGTCGCGCACAGTGCCGACGGCGACCACCCTGCAGCCGGATGCGAACACGCCCTGCGCGAAACGCATGACCAGCAACATGTCGAAACTTGTGGCGAAGGCGCACGCCAGCCCAGTGATCGTATAGCCGACAAGCGACACGAACAGCACTGGCCGGCGGCCATAACGGTCCGAAAGTGGACCAAAGGCCAGCTGCGGCACGCCAAAGCCGAGGATATAGGCGTAGATCACGAGTTGCTGGTCATTTCCGCTGACGCCAAGCTCGGCCGCAATATTGTCAAGCGCCGGCAGCATGACGTCGATGGCCAGCGCGTTCAACGCCATCAGCGCGGCGATCATCACCACGAATTCGCCTGTGCCAATGGGCAGGCGAACCGTTGGCGGCAAGGGCGCGTCAGGCATCAGCGTGGTGGTTGCGTTGGCCAGCATGGCCTCCTGTTGGGCGGTGCGATACGGTTTGCCCCCGCGATGAGGGTGATGCAAGCATTCACCGGGTCAATCAGGCGCGATCAGTTCCGTGACCGCGCCGGGCAATTCGCCGCGCCGGGCTCTTTGTTCGGCTGCGAAGGTCATCATCAGCGTGAGGCTGTCGGTTATCGTGCCGTCCAGGCAGAGCGAAAGCAGCTCGGCGAAAGTGACATATCGCAGCGAAAGCGCCTCGCTGTCTTCGGGCGCTGTCTGGCCAGGGGTCAGTCCCCAGGCGAGGAAGCAGGCCGCGCGCTCATCGGTGACCGAGTTGGACACATCGAAATCGATCAGCCTGTGCCAGTTGCGGGCGCTGTAGCCTGTCTCTTCCGCCAGTTCCCTGCGCCCGGTCTCCAGTGGCGGCTCATCGCGCGGTCCGCCGCCTTCCGGCAATTCCCAGCTGAACCGGTCGAGTGGGAAGCGGTGCTGTCCGACCAGCGGGATGCGGCCATCATCGCAAATCGCCAGAATCCCGACCGCCAGGTTCCTGAAGCTGACCACGCCATAAATGCCCGGTGTGCCACCCGGATGGATCACCTTGTTATGGGTCACCTCGATCCATGGATTGTCATAGGCAATCCGCGTCGACGTCACTTGCCACGGGCCGACCTGCCGGCGCGATGACATGGGTCGATCAGGCCGCCTCGGCGGCCTTCTTTTCCAGCTCGCGCTTCAGCTTGCGGGCCCGGTCGGACATGAGGTCCGGCTTGGCCTGGGCAAGGAAGGCATCAAGCCCGCCAAGCTTGTCCACCGTGCGCAGGGTCCGCGCGGCAATGCGCAGGCGAACGGTGCGCTCAAGGGCCTCCGACATCAGCGAGACCTGGATGAGGTTCGGCTCGAACCGGCGCTTGGTCTTGCGATGGGAGTGGCTGACATTATTGCCAACCATCGGCTTGACGCCGGAGAGTTCACATTGGCGCGACATGGGCAGGCCCCGTCATCTGAGAGCAAGGTTTGGAAATCGGAAAAGGCGTCGATACGGGCTGCCCGCGCCCTCGTCAAGTCGGGCTGGCTGCATCCTGAAGGTTTTTTCAGTGTCAATCGCGGCCAAAGCGGGGCAAGCCTGTTCAGGTTGCATTGCAGGCGGGGCCAATACACGGCAGAAACTACATGACGCCAAGGGAGGTTCGGCCCGAATGAAACACCCGATGATAGCTGCCGCACTGACGGCACTGGCCACGACACTGGCGCTGGCCGCTCCCGTCGCTGGCGATACAGCCGGAACGCGGCCTGACACGCCACTTGCGATGGTGCGCGACGGCCAGCCGATGAAACTGACCTACCAGCTCAAGGCCTCGGCCTGGGCTTTCATCTTTCCGGTCACCGGCAAGGCCACCTTCCATGTCGACCTTGAGCCTGACACCTACCGGATCGCGTCGAAGGTAAAGACGACGGGCCTGGCCGACCTGCTGGTCAATTACGATCTGAACCTGTCGGCGACGGGCTATGTCCGGGACAACAGGCTCGACACCTATGCCTTTGTTTCACAGAACCGCGACGGAAAGAAGAACCGGCGCGTGGAGCTGACCTATGGCGAAAGCGATGTCGCCATGACAGTCCGCCCGCGATTTGGCGATCTTGGCCATCCGCCTGCGACACCTGCCCAGAAACTTGATGCGCTGGACCCGATCAGCGCGCTGATCAGTTTCGGGCTTGAACCACGCCATGATGATGGCCGCCCCTGTGGCGGGCCGATCAAGGTGTTCGACGGGCGCCAGCTTTCCCATCTCCACCTAGAATTTGCCGGCATGAAGTCGGTCAGTTCGGAGGCCTGGCGCGGCGAGGCGATTGAATGCCATGTCCAGCTGGAAAAGGTGGCCGGCTATGACGAAGACGACGTCGATACAGGCGAGCAGGAAAACCTGTCCGGCCTGGACGGCCCGTTGCGCATGTGGCTTGCTCCGCTGGCGAACGGCGCCACGATTCCGGTGCGGATCGAGGCTGACAGTGAGGATATCGGCAAGGTGGTGCTGCAGGCCTCGCAGCTGAAATTCGAGCCGGTCGTGCATGAGCAGGTCGCCGCGCAGGAGCGCGATGACTGACGCGCAGCCTATCGCCGCTTTCACCGCAAGGCGCAACGCGTTAGGGTGATCGCATGAAGACGTCTGGCGAGACTCATGTTCCGCTTTCGGGGTTTCCAGCCTACACGCTGGAGGACATGCGTGCGCGCGCCGGGGCGTTTCACGCCGCCATGGCCTCGCGCCGTTCGATCCGTGATTTCGCTGCCACGCCGGTCCCGCGTGAACTCATTGCCGACTGTGTGGCGACTGCGGCAAGCGCGCCGTCAGGGGCAAACCACCAGCCATGGTTCTTTGCCTGTGTTGGTGCGCCGCAGACAAAGCGAGCAATCCGCGAGGCGGCCGAAGTCGAGGAACGCGCCTTCTATGAGAGCCGGGCCGGTGAGGACTGGCTGGATGCGCTTGCGCCCATCGGAACGGACTGGCGCAAGCCGTATCTCGAAACCGCACCCTGGCTGATCTGTATCTTCGCCCAGCGCCGCGGCGGACCCGATGCCGGGGATCGCAAGAAGAATTACTATATCCATGAAAGCGTTGGCATCGCCACCGGCCTGCTCATCGCTGCCTGCCACAATGCCGGGCTCGCCACGCTGGTACACACGCCCAATCCGATGACCTTCCTCAACACCATCTGCGATCGCCCCGCCGATGAAAAGCCCTTCCTGATGCTGGTGACCGGTTATCCGGCAGACAATGCACAGGTCCCGTATCATGCCCTGAAGAAGAAGCCGTTCGAGGCGGTTGCACAGTTTCTCTGAGAGCCTGGAACGTGAACACTGGGTAAGGCCAGAAACCCTGTGATAACGGCGATTTCAACAAATTTTACAAGGAGCGGTCCCAGGGCGGTGAGCGGTCCGAAACCGGGCTGGCACAACTGATGCGACCTGCCCGGAGCAAAGGTGTCACCCATCTCTCCGGAACAATCTGTGACCCACGTGGCCGGAATGGACAATGAAAACACTGGCGGTCCGAGGAGGATTCGAACCCCCGACCCCTTGATTCGTAGT
>CAYXQV010000039.1:0-14968 GCA_964467505.1 uncultured Hyphomonadaceae bacterium
GCGGTCCGGGCGGGCACTCGCCAGCGCCGCATCGACCGTGCGCATGGCCGCGCGCAGGCCCGCCTTGTCACCATCGAAACACATGACCGGGTCGGGACCTGCCTTCCAGACCAGCTGCAACTGCTCGTCCGTCAGGGCCGTACCCAGCGGGGCGACGGCATTGGCGAAACCCGCTTCGCCAAGCGCGATCACGTCCATGTATCCCTCACAGACGATCAGCCCGCCGCGCTCTCCATACTCGATCGCGCTGCGCGCACGCTGGTAATTGTAAAGGATGTGGGACTTGTGGAAGAGCTCGCCTTCAGGCGAATTGAGGTACTTCGCCTTGTCATCGGGATCCATGGCGCGACCGCCAAAGGCAATGACATCACCGCGCGGGTCTGTGATCGGAAAGATGATGCGGTTGCGGAAGACGTCATAGGGCTCACCGCCCTTGTCAGAGCGCCGGGCAAGGCCGGCCGCCATGATCTCCTCCTCGCTGAACCCTTGCGCGCGCAGGTGCTGCCAGAGCGCGCGCCAGTCATCCATCGCATAACCCAGCCGCCAGCGTTTCCAGGCAGACGGTGCCAGTCCGCGCCGGTCTTCCAGGTAGCGCCTTGCCTCGCCGCCCTCACTGCTCATAAGGCGCTCTTCGAAGAACACTGTCGCGGCCGCGCAGACCTGTTTGAGGCGCGCGAGCCGGTCATGGCGGGCTGTCTCCTGCGGACCTGCCGTGGGCAGTTCCATGCCAGCCTCTTGTGCCAGCCGCTCGACGGCCTCCATGAATTCCAGCCGTTCTGCCTCCATCAGGAAAGCGATCACATCGCCGCCCAGCCCGGAGGAGAAATCCTTGAAGATGCCTTTCTGGTCATTGACGTAGAAACTCGGCGTCTTCTCGTTCGTGAATGGCGAAAGACCGACCCACTCCTTGCCCTGACGTTTCAGCTTCACCTTGCGTCCGATCACGTCGGACGGGCGCAGCCGTGACTTCAGTTCATCAAGAAATCCGTCTGGAAGTCGTGTCATGCTCATGGACGAAGTGTGCCGAATCACGCCGGAAGATGCTATATCTGGGGACATTCCGGTCAGGATTTCCACAAGATATTGGATGTCGTGCAAGCATTGTCACCCATGGCGCCCATATTCGTGCTGTGCTGTGCTTTGCCGCGCTGTAACTGCCAGTGGGCAACCGCCGGTCCGGTACGGTCAGCCCAGCGCCTCGCGCACGGCCTTGCCGGCTTTCTGAGGATCGATGCGGCCGGGATAGCGCTCCTTGAGGGTGGAGATGCAACGCCCCAGGTCCTTCAGGTTACTTGCCTCAAGATCCTCGACCACGTCGTGAACCGCCGCTTCCAGCGCTTCGCCCTTCAGCGGCTGGGGAAGGAATTCCCTGATCACCTCCAGCTCTTCGCGCTCGCGCTCGGCATCGACGATCCGGCCTGACTCATCGAATTCACGTGCCGAAACGCGCCGCTGTTCAGCCATGGTTTCAAGCACCTCGCGAACGCCGGCATCTGGGCATCCGCCGGATTCGCCGCGCCGGCGCGCGGTCACGTCACGATCTCTCACTGCGCACGACACCAGCCGCAAGGTCGATGCGCGGACACTGTCAGGTGCCTCGCTTTCGGCTGCCAGCAGGGCCGCGTCGATGCGCTCGCGCAACCCGCAGCGTGTTTCAGTCTGTAGTTCAGCCATGCTCGGCCTCTGTTTCATCTCGGTACCGCCTTGACGCCACCGATTATCAGCCCCTATTGCCCGCCCAGACCACTGCCAAAACCATTAGCAGCCCAGCCGGAGCAGGAAGGCAAGCCAGATATGTCTTACGGTTCTGTTACACAAGGCCCTTCTTCAGCGACGGGAGCGATCGCACTTGCCGATGGAACCGTGTTTCTCGCGCGAGGTTCCGGTCATGCCGGGATGGCTGTTGGCGAGCTGTGCTTCAACACCGCCATGACCGGATACCAGGAGATTCTCACCGATCCTTCCTATGCCGGCCAGGTCGTGCTTTTCACCTTCCCGCATATCGGAAATGTCGGGACCAATGACGACGATATTGAGAACAGTGCGCCACCTGCAAGGCATGCAGCGCGCGGTGCGGTTTTCCATGGTGGCGTGACGGCCCCGTCCAGCTGGCGGGCAGGTGATCATTTCGAGGCCTGGCTGGCACGCCGTGACATTGTCGCGATTTCAGGTGTCGATACCCGCGCGCTCACCCGGACGATCCGCCTCCATGGCATGGCGAAGGCCGCCATCATCCACAAGCCGGAGGGCGGCATTGATGTCGATGCGCTGGTTGAATCGGCGCGCGCTTTTGAAGGGCTCGAAGCGGCTGACCTTGCCGTGGGCATGACGCAGGACACAGCGTTCGACCATAGCGAAGGGCTCTGGTCGATGGCCTCGGGATTCTCGCAGCCGGTGTCATCACAATTCCATGTCGTGGTTCTGGATTTCGGTGTGAAGCGCAACATCCTGCGCAATCTCTCACATGTCGGGGCCCGTGCGACCGTGGTGGCGGGCGACACGCCATTCAGCGAAATCAAGCGCCTTGCACCCGATGGCGTGGTCATCTCCAACGGTCCCGGCGACCCGGCAGCCACATTCCAGCGCGCCAGCGCCACGATCGAAGACCTTGTCGCGAGCGGACTGCCGGTGCTCGCCATCTGCCTCGGACACCAGCTGCTTGCCCTCGCGCTTGGCGCAAAGACCGTGAAAATGGCGCAGGGCCATCATGGCGCGAACCATCCGGTCAAGGATTTCGAGACCGGCAAGGTCGAGATCGTGTCGATGAATCATGGCTTCACCGTGGATGCGTCGAGCCTTCCTGCAGGCGTCGAGGAGAGCCACCGCTCGCTGTTCGACGGTAGCAATTCTGGCCTCAGGGTCGCCGGCAGGCCGATTATTTCGGTCCAGCACCATCCCGAGGCAAGTCCCGGCCCGCAGGACAGTTTCTACCTGTTCGAGCGCTTCGCGGAGTTGATGCGCGCGGGCTGATCGGGCCCCGGTAACGCATCCGGGCATCGACAGGCGCGCGTGATCGGTTAGCCTACAACTCGATTGACGGTCAAATTCCAACGGGGAGGCGGAACACGATGAGCGACATGGCCAGCAGCCAGGCAACCCAGAAAGGCTTTCTTGGCTGGGTCGAGCGCACCGGAAACCGGCTGCCCGACCCGGTATTCATCTTCGTCTATCTCATTGCGGCGCTTCTCGTTGTGTCGGTGATCTGCGCCCTTGTCGGCGTATCAGCGGAACATCCCACGCAACGCACCGAAAGCGGCGAGCCGCAGATCGTGCGGGCCATCAGCCTGCTGGCACCAGACAATATCCAGCGACTGTGGGTCGAGATGCCGGCCACGTTCACACATTTCCATCCGCTCGGCTATGTCCTCGTGGTGATGCTCGGTGCGGGCGTGGCCGAGCGCTCGGGGCTGTTTGCCAGCGCCATTCGCGCCGCCGTGCGCGGGGCACCGACGACGATGCTGACACCGCTGGTCGCCCTGGTGGCCATGCTGTCCAATCATGCCGCCGATGCGGGCTATGTGGTGATGATCCCGCTGGCAGCGATCATCTTTGCGTCTGCCGGCAGGCACCCGCTGGCGGGGATCGCGGCAGCCTTTGCCGGCGTGTCGGGCGGATTTTCAGCCAATGTCGCACCAGGCCAGCTCGATGCGCTGCTTTTCGGCATTACCGAAACGGCTTATACGGCAAGCTCGATCGATGCCGGCTGGAGCGTGAACATCGCCGGCAATACCTATTTCATCATCGCGCTGATGCTACTCTACCTGCCGGTGATCTGGTTCGTTACGGACCGGGTTATCGAGCCGCGGCTGGGCACCTGGAAGCCGGGCCCGGAACATGCCCATGAATACGGTCATGAAGATGACCCGCTGACCGGCGAACAGCTCAAGGGCCTGCGCATGGCCGGGCTCGCCGTGCTCGGTGTCGTCGCCCTGTGGACATTCATGACGCTCGGACCGGGCACACCGCTTTATCTCACCGATGCCGATTATGCCGCGACCGGCATGTCAGCCTCACAGATCGCAGAGCAGCAATGGTTTGACAGGCTCGGCCCATTCTTCCGCTCCCTTGTGGCCGGGTTCCTCGTGCTGTTCCTGGCTGCCGGATGGGCCTATGGCGCGGCGGCCAATACCATCAACAATCATCGTGACCTTGTCGCCATGATGAGCGAGGCGATGAAGGATATGGGCTATTACCTCGTCCTTGCCTTTGCGGCAGCGCATTTCGTGGCGATGTTCGGCTGGTCGAATCTCGGCCTCATCTCGGCTGTTCACGGCGCCGATGCGATTCGCGCCAGCGGCCTGCCCATGCCGATCGTCCTTGGACTGCTCGTGCTCCTGACCGGCGTGCTCAACCTGTTCGTCGGCTCGGCCAGCGCGAAATGGGCATTGCTGGCACCTGTTTTCGTGCCGATGCTGATGCTTCTCGGAATCAGCCCGGAAGGTGCAACCGCTGCCTACCGCGTCGGCGACGGGGCGACCAACATCATCACGCCGCTGATGGTCTATTTCCCGCTGATCCTGGTCTTTGCCCAGCGCTGGCAGAAGGATTTCGGCCTCGGCAGCCTGACCGCGACGATGATCCCCTATTCGATCTGGATGCTCACGCTCGGGGTGGTCTTGATGATGGTCTGGGTCCTGCTGGGCCTTCCGCTCGGCCCGGGTGCGCCCGCCGGCATAGAGCTTCCGGCAGGCATGGCGCGCTGAATCTGCGCTTGACGCGGCGGCCCGGTGTGGCAGCGTGACAATTGTCACAAGTTGCAACAGGCAGTGCAAATGATCGGCATAGTCGTGGTCAGTCATGGCAATCTCGCGCGTGAACTCGTCGCGGCGACAGAGCATGTCGTCGGCGAACAGCGCCGTTTCCGTTCAATCGCGATCGAGGCGGAAGACGATATCGAGGCGCGCCGCGAACAGATCCGCGATACGGTCAAGGCCTGCGACGATGGTTCCGGCGTGATCCTGCTGACCGACATGTTCGGCGGCACGCCCTCCAATCTCGCAATATCGGTGATGCAGGCCGGCAAGGTTGAGGTGCTCGCCGGCGTCAACCTGCCGATGCTGATCAAGCTTGCCGAGGTGCGCAGTGAAGTGTCTCTCGACGAAGCCGCACAGATCGCTGCCGATGCCGGGCGCAAATATATCTCGATTGCCTCCCAGATCATGAAAACCGCCTGACGGAAGCGCAATGGAACGTGCAGGCCAGCGTGTCCGGATCGTCAACACGAAGGGACTTCACGCCCGCGCGGCAGCCGCGTTCTCGCGACTGGCCGGGCAATTCGAGGCCCGCGTGACAGTGACCCACGACTCTGCCTGCGCCGATGCGCGCTCGATCATGGACCTGCTGCTGCTGGTCGGCGCGAAGGATTGCGAGATTGATATTGTGGCAGAAGGACCAGACGCACAGGCTGCCGTGACCGCGCTGGCCAGTCTCGTGGCTGACGGTTTCGGCGAACGCGACAACCCGCCGGGAGAATGACCGGGCCGCCCGCCTCGCTCTTATGGGCCCTTATGGTCCGGGTCGGCGCTGGCCATCCCCAGGTGACGGGCGAGCGCCTTGCGCGCGCGGTGACACATCGCCTGGCGTCCCGGCCCGTTCGGGTGCCTTGAGCGCGGCGATCTCGATCACCTCGCTGTCTTCGGCGCGGTAATCGCCTGCAAGCGCAGTGATCACGTCGGAAAACTCCTCGACACTGACGCGCCTGTCGAGATTGGGGTCGAACCGCACGGGATTGGCAAGCGTGTCATCGCGCGTAGGCAGTCCCCTCGCCCAGTCCCGCTGTTCGAAAGCGCTCAGGACACCGTCGCCATCGGCATCGGCGTTTGCAAAGGCGCTGCGGATCCCGGAGTCGATCTCAGACACTGAAACCCTGCCATCCCCGTCAGCATCGAAACTGAAGAGAAGGCCGCCGCCTGGCACCAGCCGGTCGCGCGTCCCGCCCGGAAGCGCGGGCTGTTTCAACTCGCCGGCACCTGGAAGTCTCACCAGTTCCTGGGGCTTGTCATCGGCGAGCGCGGGCGGGCACGCCATCACGCCTGCGATTGCAAAAATCAGTATACCGGGGACTGTACGCATGGAATACGCTCGCTCGTGACCTGCCCGCAGCTTAGCTGCCTGTGGCAGGAATACCACATTACAAACAGACAATTTACAGTGATGCCAGCCAGTCGGCGTCAGACGGAAAAGCTCGTGCCGCAGCCGCAGGCCGCGGTCGCGTTCGGATTGTTGATCCGGAAAGCGGCACCGATGAGTTCGGTCGAAAAATCGATCTGTGCGCCGCGCAGGAATTCCATGCTCATTTCGTCAATGACGACCTGCGCGCCATCACGCTCGATCACGGTGTCACCACTCTCGGCGACCTCGGCAAAATCGAACCGATAGGAGAAGCCGGAACACCCTCCGCCATCCACCGCGACGCGCAATGCGCATGCGCCGGGTTGTTTCGCCAGAATCGCATTAATGCGTGCGGCAGCCGATTGGGTTAGGGTCACGTCAGTCATGGCATCCAACATAGGAAAGGAAAGCGATTTGGCAAAGCCCCTTAGCCCTCTCGCAGCCTGGGCCAGCAAACCTGATGCCTCGCGCGGGCGCTTTCATGACGAAGCCCCCTCGGCGACACGCACCGTCTTCCAGCGCGACCGTGACCGCGTCATTCACGCCAGTGCGTTTCGGCGGCTGAAACAGAAAACGCAGGTTTTCGTTGCGCATGAAGGCGATCATTACCGCACGCGCCTGACCCATTCGCTGGAAGTTGCACAGATCGCCCGCTCCATCGCCCGGACACTCGCGCTTGATGAAGACCTCGCCGAGGCGCTGGCGTTGGTTCATGATATTGGCCATCCGCCCTTCGGTCATGCCGGCGAGGACCAGCTTGATGCGTGCATGCGCGACTATGAGGGCTTTGATCACAATGCCCAGACGCTGCGGGTCGTGACCCGGCTGGAAGTGCGCTACCCTGACTTTGACGGTCTCAACCTCAGCTGGGAAACGCTTGAAGGCCTCGTCAAACACAACGGGCCCTTGCTGACGCCCGAAACCGGCATTGTCGACCTTCCGGCCGCTTTCCGCGACTTTCCACATCTGGAAGCGCTGGAACTGCACACCTATGCCGGCCCGGAAGCCCAGGTTGCAGCCCTTTCCGATGACATCGCCTATAACAATCACGACATCGATGACGGGCTCGCTGCGGGGCTTTTCCAGATCGACGACCTGATGGAAATCCCGCTCGTCGGCGAGGTCTTCAGGCAGGTGCGCGACGACTACCCGGCCCTTGACGAGCGGCGGATCGCATATGAAGCGGTGCGCCGGCTGATCGGCATCTGGATCAGCGACCTGACCGACGAAACGAAGCGGCGCGTGACCGAGGACAAGCCGGAAAGCGTCGGCGATGTGCGCGCCAGTCACCGTCCGGTCGTCGCCTTTTCCGACCAGCATGACCAGCGCCAGCGCGCGCTGCGAGCCTTTCTCCACGAGCGCATGTACAAGCATTACCGCGTCAACCGGATGCGCAGCCAGGCCAAGCGGATCATCAAGGAATTGTTCGAACTGTTCCTGAACGAGCCTGAAACCCTTCCCCCACCCTGGCGCCAGGATGGTGAACAGGTCACCGGCGCGCGCCGGGCCCGTCTGGTCTGCGACTATATCGCCGGGATGACCGACAGTTTCGCAATCGAGGAACACCGGCGCCTGTTCAGCCTCGAAACCATGTTCTGATGCGTTGCCGGGCACGATTTGGCCAGATTCGCGCTGTAGCGATGATCATGGGGCATCGCGAATTTAGCGCTCGTTAACGCTGACAACGTTACTGTTAATATAGTGAAGGCAATTTTCCAAGGGGCAATGATGAACCGGGACAGCCATGAGCGTTTCGATTTCGGTCCGTCTGACGACCAGTATCGCGGCTTTGAAATGGGCGAGGAGGAAAGCGCGCGCGGTCCGCTGATCCTGGCGCTTGCCGCCGGCGTGCTGATCGTGTTCGCTGCCGTGGTCTGGAACACCTATCGACAGGGCGTGCGCGACGGGTCGGGCAGCGTGCCGCTGATCACGGCAGATGCCGGACCCTACAAGCGCAAACCGGACAATCCTGATGCCGAGAGAGCGCCAGGTCTCGACGCACGGCTCTATGACGAAATGGATGGCAGCGAGCGTGCCGACCCGGATGAAGCCGAGCCTGCGTCCGAGTATGGCGGGGAGATCCTGCAGGGTGGGCCGCCCCTGGAACTGCGCCCGGAACTCGATGATGGCCTGTCAGATCCCGAAACCGGTATGCCCAACGCCCTCAGCGAGGAAGTCAGGCGTCTTGCCCAGCTTGAAGGGCGCCCCGATAGCGAGAGTGAAAACGAGAGTGTGGATGTTGCCGCGATCGCTGAAACGCCCCTGCCCGCGCCTGCACCCGAGCCCGCAAGGGTGGCCGAGCCCGAAGCCCTGTTCGACTTCGATCCGCGCGGGGAATTTCTGGTCCAGATCGCGGCCTTTCGTGAGCAGACAGCCGCCGAGCGGGCCTGGAACGCAGCCATGAGCAGCCATGGCGACATCTTCGCCGGTGCGCGTCAGGACATACAGCGCGCCGATCTTGGGGCGCGCGGTGTGTTCTACCGGTTGCGCGTCGCCGCTTTCCCGACACGCGCTGCGGCCAGCGAATTCTGCGAGGCCCTCAAGGAAGTCGGTCGCGACTGTATCGTGGTGCGGCAATGAGCCTGACAGCCAATGCGTCCATCCTGACGGTCTGCGGGCCGGCCCTGACTGAAGACGAGCGCGCCTTCCTCGCCGATGCGAGACCGTGGGGCCTCATCCTGATGGGGCGCTCGCTCGACACCCGCGCGCAGGTGCGCGCACTGGTAGACGAGATCTGGACCGCCGTCGGGCGAGAATGCCTCATCTTCATCGATCAGGAAGGTGGGCGCGTCGCCCGTCTCAAACCGCCTGAATGGCCGGTCTTTCCGCGCGGGTGCCAATATGGCGAGCTGTTCGCGCGTGACCCCGCTGCCGGCTGCGAGGCGATCTATCTCGCCCACCGGCTGATGGCCCATGAGCTGCGCGAGATCGGAATCCATGCCGATTGCGCTCCGGTGCTCGACCTTCCGGTTGCCGGCGCGCATGACGTGATCGGCGACCGTGCGCTCGCCGGCGATCCGGAAACCATTGCGCAGCTGGGCCGCGAAGCCCTTCGCGGCCTGTCGCAGGGCGGTGTCGCAGGCGTCATCAAGCATATTCCCGGCCATGGCCGCGCGCGCAGCGACAGCCATCGGCAATTGCCGCATGTGGATGCAGCCCTGCAAGACCTGGAGGCCGACTTCGCGCCCTTCAGGGCCCTCTCGCACGCCCCGATGGCGATGACGGCGCACATCGCCTATGATGCAATCGCGCCGGGCGAGCCGGCCACACTGTCAGCGACCGTAATAAATGAAGTCATCCGCACACGAATCGGTTTTGATGGGCTCCTGATGAGCGACGATCTCGAAATGAAGGCGCTGGGCGGAGACCTCCCGGCGCGTGTGCGCGGCGCGCTTGATGCGGGCTGTGACGTGGTGCTCCTTGCGCTCGGCTTTCTTTCCGATCCGGGCCAGATCCTTGCCCTGATGCACGAGACAGTCGAGGCGACACCAGACCTGTCAGGAAAGCCGCTTGAGCGCGCCATGGCAGCCGATGCGGCAGCGGGCCAGCCAGCGCCCTTCGATGCGAGCGAGGCGCGCGCGCGGCTTGACGCGCTCATCGGCGCATCGAGACCGGCCGCATGAGCGAGGAAGCCACCAGCATTGACGCGCTGTCAGCCGATGCCGGCGAGGCCGACGCCCACGAGGTGTTCTGTGTCGACACGGAAGTCTATGAAGGTCCGCTGCACCTGCTGCTGGAGCTTGCAAGGCGCCAGAAGGTCGATCTCCTCCAAGTCTCCATCCTGACGCTGGCCAACCAGTATCTGGACTTCATCAGCGAGACAAAAGCCCGGCGCATCGATCTTGCCGCCGACTATCTGCTGATGGCGTCATGGCTGGCCTATCTCAAATCGCGCCTGCTGCTGCCCAAACCCGAAAAGGTCGAGACTGAAGGCGAGGACAGCGAGGACATGGCCCAGCGCCTCGCCTTCCGGCTGAAACGCCTCGACGCGATGCGCAAGGCGGCGCGGGAACTGACCGGCGGGCCCATCCTTGGCGAGAAGGTCTTCCTGCGCGGAGCCCCCGAGCAGCCACGTGTCGTCAAACATACCGAATATGACACGACGCTCTGGCATCTCATGCAGGCTTTCGGCGGCATTCGCGCACGAAGGACCAAGGCTGCCCCGCACCGCGTCGAGAGGCAAATGGTCCTGCCGCTGGAAAGCGCCCGCCAGAGCCTGAAATCGCTCAGCCCGGAGCTTCGCGAATGGGCCAGCCTTGATACAGTTCGCCGGCAGCTGAAGAATATCGAACCTGACCTTCCGATCCGCTCGGTCACCGCATCGGTATTTTCAGCAGCACTGGAACTGACACGTGACGGCGACGTCGAAATCCGCCAGGACCTGCACTTCGCGCCGCTTTACCTGCGTGCATCCGTCGTGGAAAACATGGAGGCCGCCAATGACACCGCCTGACGCCGAACGCCTTGAAGACGCACCAGAGAACATCCGCCAGGCCGTGCGCCAGCTGTCTTTTGCCAATCGCGCGGCAAGTGAGACCCTGGCAGCAAATGACGCTGTCAAGGTGACCGGTTCGCCCGGTCCGCGCACCGGCATGGCTGAAGCTGTGCGCCGCGCCGAGGCGATCCTTTTTGCCGCTGGCGAACCCCTGCCGGCCGAATCCGTCGCCGAGGTCCTGCCGCAGGGCTTTGATGCCGCCGAAGTTCTGATGGCGCTCAAGAGCCAGTATCGCGGCCGCGGTGTGGAACTGGTCGAGGTGGCTGGCAAATGGCGCTTCCAGAGCGCACGCGACCTCGACTTCCTGTTCGTCGAGCAGCGCCACGAGCAGAAGAAGCTGAGCCAGGCCGCGCTCGAAACCCTCGCCATCATCGCTTATGGCCAGCCTGTCACGCGCGCTGAAATCGAAGCGGTTCGCGGCGTCGCCGTGTCCAAGGGCACGATCGACACGCTGATGGAAACAGGCTGGATCAGGATCAAGGGGCGCCGCCAGACGCCCGGACGCCCGGTCACCTATGGCACGACGGATGGGTTCCTTGAGCATTTCGGACTGGAGAGCATATCGGTGCTGCCCGGCAAGGCCGATCTGGAAGCGGAAGGCCTGCTTTGCAATGTTGTCCCCGACGGCTTCAGACTGCCCGGCGAGGCAGACGGTTCGGAGGGGCATGAAAGCGGCGATAACGAAGCGGTCGATGGGGCCAGCGATGACAGTGCCTTCGTCACCGACTTCCACGACGAAGATCCCGCTTCGGATTAGAAATCTGCGCCTCCGACCTGTATTTTGTTGGCGCAGGTCCTGCCTTCGCGATCGATCCGGTGGCTCCGCACGCGCCTTATTCCCCGTCGGAGGAAGCCCCCGGCATGTCGGGGCGTTCGCACTCGATCACCCAGACGTCATAGACCGGATGCTCCAGCGCGTTGAGGCCCGGCGATGACGCGAACATCCAGCCTGAAAACAGCCTCGGATCGAAATCGTCTTTTTCCTCGATCTTTTCGCTCATCGCGATCATGGAATCGACCTGCAGGAACGCGGCGCTTTCGGGCACCTCTTCGGGCGGGGTCTGGAAACAGACCTGCATCACGACCTCCAGCGAGCCGAATGCGATCGGCTCGCCAACCCTGATCTGCATGTCCGTATAGCGCCCCGTGATCTTGTCGAGACCGCGCAGCGTTGCCACCTCGCGCTTTTCCCAGGTCCTTTGGCGCGTGGCCGGCGCTTCAGCCTGTTCGCCATTGCCAGCCTGCTCGCCGGGGAGAGTTTCCTCGCCCGGCGTGTCGGATGCCGCGGGCGCCTCACCGGTCTGCGGCGGTGCAGGAACATCATCTCCGGACGGCCCTGGCCCTGTCTGTGCCACGGCCAGCGTCGCCAGCCCGGCAAGACTGGCTGCAGCAAGAATCCGTTTCAGCGGGTTCATTCGGGATATCCTCCGGAAGCATCGTCACCGGGCGCGCCACCATTGCCACTGCCGTCGCCGGTGTCGCCGCCACTTCCGCTCGCAAATGAGGCAAACAGCGTCAGCAGGTCGACGCTGCCCTGTGTGTTGACGATCATCGAACAGCCAGACCCGTCGAACAGCGCCCTGTCGCCATCGCAGTTCGGAAGCGGGCCGAGACCGAATGCGTCATAGCCCGGATCGAGGCTGACATAGGCCCCGCCCAGCAGGCCATCGGTCTGCACCCGCGCCACGGCATCTTCGAAGACCTGCAACCCGTCATCGACGGCCAGCACGGTGCGCGCTTCGTTCGTCTGGGTGTCAAGCGAGATCGATTTGACCACCCCGACCTTGACGCCGGCAACACGCACATCGGCACCGCGCGAGACCCCTGAAATCGAACTGAACCGGGCCCCCAGTTCGCGCTGGTCGCCTCCGCTGCTCATCGCTTCGCCGCCGCTCGACAGGGCGAACCACAGGAAAACGCCGGCAATCGCGACGACAATCGCGCCGATGAGGGTTTCAGCTATCGACTCACGCATCAGGTGTCCAAGCCTCATAATCGCTGTCAGATGCCTGGCGCTCGCGGCGCGCACTGATCGCGCCCTTTGGCTTGCCGGCCCACAGCGTGCCAGTCATGTTCGGCTTGTGGTCAACCTCCCAGGACATCCGCTTGAGCGGAACCTCTGTCGGGGGATCATCATATGTGTGGTGCAGCCAGCCATGCCATTCGGCCGGCACCTTGGACGGCTCGGCCAGCCCGCGATAAATCACGTAACGGCGATGATAATCCTTGTCGTCCAGCGAGGTGCCGCGATCCTCGTAATAACGGTTTCCATAGTCGTCCTCGCCGACCAGGCTCGCGCGCCTGCGGATATCGAAGAGCGCGCCGATCGTGGCGGCGTTCCACCAGGTAAAGAGCTTCATGATCACGAAGTGACGTCCTGTTTTTGTCGTTGTGACCGGATAATGGCCTCGCCCGCTTGTACTTGCAGCCGCAGGTGAAGTGCAACCTGCCACGCGTCAAGTCGCACGGACAGGTTTGCATGCCATCAGAATCCGACAAAACTTTGTGACCGGGTGTTTCAGGTGCGATGCCCAATCGGAAAGGTGCCGGGATGAACGAAGCAAGCTCAGACAGTGTCAGGATCCTTCAGGCCGCAAGGCAGCGTGCCAGTATCGGCCCGGTTGCCACGCTTGGAGAACTGGCAGAATGGGTCGCGCTGGCGCATCCCGCTGCCACCCCTCAGGCGATCAGCGCGGCTTGTGAAGCACTTGCCGACTGCCATGTCGAAGCTTCCGCGCGCCTGGCCATGGCCGAAATGATCGAACACCTCGGCGAGGCACCGCGCGATCCGGACCTGGCAATCGCCCTGAATGACGGTGTGCCGGCCGAACTGATCGAGGAAGGCCTGCGCCACCACGAGGGTTTTGCCGGGCTGGCGAGCCGACTGAGGGCTCAGGCTGGCCGCGGCGCCGCGCATGTCTGCCATATTCAATCGGGCAAGCTGCCAGGCGAAGCCCGCACGCCAGGCGAGACCCTGCTTTCACTTGGCGGCCAGCTGCTCGTCCTGGAAGGTGCGCTGCCCTCGCCCGCGACACCGGCTGTGTGCGTTGATCTTTCGGCATTTGTCGGGCCGGACGGGCTCGAAGCCGAGCGGCTTTTCCAGGTCATGTCCGCCATCTGCGAATTGCTTGGCGAGGATGGACTGGTCCTTGTCGGGGGCCTGACGGGCGCGGTGACAGGTCTGGGGCGCGCCGTCTCCACGCAGGAGGGGCGCACGCTCGCCACGGCGCTTGTCGCCTTGCTCGCAAACGCGACAGACGGGCGCGCGCTTAAAAAAGCCCATGCCGACATGCTCGAACTCGGCGCCCGCCGGGCCAGCCCGCGCAAGGGCCCTGGTCTTGCGATCCTGCCGCTCGCACAGGCTGATCCGGAATTCCTGCCCGCCAGCAATGGGCTGGCCATGCCCGGCCGCCTCCTTGAAGACAGTGGCAATGGCGCTGTGCCCGGACGGGTGCTGCGCCTTGCACTGGGGCGCTGCGACCCCGGCGCGCTGGACGCACTCAGTGAACGCATTGGCGCCGGTGGGACGCTGTCGGAAAGCGGCGCGATCTCGCCAGAGCGCCTGCGGGCGCGCGGCTTCACGCACGATGCAATCGACCGTGTCCAGCGTGCGCTCGGCGAGGGCCTGCCACTGAGCGCAGCCTTTTCGCGCTGGGTGCTGGGCGACGAGATCATTTCCGGGGATCTGCGCCTGGCTCCCGACGGCTTCGACAGTGACGGTCATGCCCTGCTCTCGGCGATCGGATTTTCCAGGCGCGATATCGAGGCGGCAGAGCTTGCAATGGACGGATGGGCCGAACGCACTGCCAGCCAGGCGCTGCGCGCATCGGGCCTTGATCCCGAACTTTCGGCCAGCGACATGCTCGCCCTTGCCGCGGCTGTCGCGCCATTTCTCAGCGTTCTGCCCATTGCCAGGCTCGCGCCCGATGAGGGGCTGGCGGCGGCGCAGTCAGGATGTGGGGGAGGCTTTGGCCTGCTCGTCTCTGCGGGCAGCCGCGTGGAACCTGCGCGCCTCCACGAGCGGATGAGCCATATTCATGCCCTGGCCGATGAGATGTCCGATGAATGGCGCGATGACCCGGCTGCGCATCATGTGGCGGCGGAAATTGCCGAACCGCCGCTGCCCGGCGACGCCCGCAGGACCCGGCTTCCCGACCGGCGCAAGGGCTATATCCAGAAATCCACCGTCGGGGGCCACAAGGTCTATCTGCACACCGGCGAGTTCGATGACGGCGCGCTCGGCGAGATCTTCATCGACATGCACAAGGAAGGCGCCGCTTTCCGTTCGCTGATGAACAATTTTGCCATATCGGTCTCGCTCGGCCTGCAATATGGCGTTCCGCTCGACGAATATGTCGATGC
>CAYXQV010000040.1:0-4859 GCA_964467505.1 uncultured Hyphomonadaceae bacterium
CGATCACGGCGCCCTGCGGTGAGACGCGCGCGCTGCGCAATGCCGGCGATGTGCCAGTGCGGCTGGTGGCTGTGCGCGGCGGTGACGCGCCCGCGCCAGTGGTCTGGTCATGAGCCTGCCACTGGCCGGAAAGACAGCGCTGATCACAGGCGCAAGCCGGGGCATTGGCCGCGCGATCACCGAGCGGCTGCACGCCGATGGCGCAAGCGTCATGCCGGTGGCGCGCAGCTCTGATGATTTCAGCGCATTGATCGCAGCGCTCGGTGCGCGCTGCAAGCCGTGGACGGGCGATGCCTCGTCTGATGATCTCCTCGGCTGGATTGATGCGCGCGAGCGGATCGACATCCTCGTCAACAATGTCGGCACCAACGTCCCCAAACCCATGGCAGAGGTTGAAGACGAGGTGCTCGACACGATGATCGACCTCAATATCCGCACCACCTACCGCGTCTCGCGCCACGCCACCGCCCGCATGGGCGATGGCGGGCGGGTCATCAACATCACCTCGCAGATGGGCCATGTCGGCTCGCCGGGGCGAACGGTTTACTGCATGACCAAGCACGCCATGGAGGGGCTGACCAAGGCGATGGCGGTGGAGCTTGCGCCGCGTGGCATCCGTGTCAATTCGGTCGCGCCGACCTTTGTCGAGACACCGATGACCGCGCCCATGCTCGCCGATCCGGAATTCCGCGCCTTTGTCAAGCGGATGATCCCGCTTGGCCAGACCGCAAAGCCTGAAGACATCGCCGCTGGCGTGGCCTATCTTGCCGGACCCGGCGGGGCGATGATCACCGGCACCAGCCTGCGCATCGATGGCGGCTGGACCGCCCAATAGGAAACCGTAATGACCAAGCCGATCACCCATGTCGCAACCACCGACATTTCCGAAATGATGTCGCCGGGTCCGGAGCGGCGCATGGAACTGCCCGGTTTCGCGCCGGAATTTGTCGATTTCCCCCATTACATCATCCGCATCACAGAGCTGATCTGGCATGACCGCAAGGTTGAGCGGATCCATGACTGGTACGCCGCAGACTGCCCGATCCACACGCTGGCCGGCGACATTACCGGCGCGCAGACGGTTGTCGACAATACCTGGGCGACGCTGAAAGCATTTCCCGACCGGCGTCTCGACGGCGACAATGTCATCTGGTCCGATGAGGGCGAGGCTGCGTTCTATTCCTCACATCTCATCACCTCGAAGATGACGAATGAGGGCGCCAGCGAGTTTGGCCCGGCCACAGGCCGCAAGGTCAGGGGCCAGACCATCGCCGACTGCCTGTGCAAGGACAATATGGTGATCGAGGAATGGCTGGTGCGCGACAATCTCGCCATCGCCCTCCAGCTCGGCGCTGACCCGGACGAGCTTGCCCGCCAGCAGGCCCGCAAGGATCGCGAAAGCGGCTTCAGCCTGATCGATTTCCATGCCGGCAATCGCGCGCGGGTGGCTTCCGGTGAAAGCCTGGCGGCCCGGTCAGGAACTGCCAGCGCCATTGCCATCGCAGCGCTGCAAGCGATCTGGCAGACCCGTGACTGGGACGCGGTTTCGCAGCTCCAAGATTTCCGTGTCGGCGCGCGCTATCCCGGCGACAGCGATCTTTACGGCCCCGACCAGCTTCAGGACTGGTTTGCACCGCTGCACGCCGCCCTGTCAGACACACAGATCCTGGTCGAGCATATCGCCGAAATCCCCTATCTCGGCGAGGCGCGCGACGTGGCGATCCGCTGGTCTGTGGTGGCCGCGCATTCCGGCGATGGACGCTACGGACCAGTCACCGGCGCGCCGGTCTATATTCTCGGCGTCTCACACTTCCGCGTCATCAATGGTCGTATCCGCGAAGAGGTGACGATCTGGGACGACATCGCCCTGCGCCGTCAGGTCGAGACCGCGCGGGCGGGCGCCGGGACACGCCATGAGCCTGCCTGAACGTATCATCGACGCCCACCACCATCTCTGGGATCTTTCCCGTTGCCATTATCCCTGGCTGATGGAGAAGGGCGTGCGGCGCTTCTTCGGCGATCCTGCCCCGATCCAGAAGGACTATCTCGCGGAGGATTTCCGGGACGATATTGGTGAGCTCCCGATTGAAAAGTCGGTCCACATCCAGGTTGGCGTGTCGCCAGAGGACACCGTAAGGGAAACCGCCTGGCTACAGGCCACCGGGGCGGCGGATGGCTTTCCCCATGCCATCGTCGCCTTTGCCGATCTCACCGCGCCGGACCTCGAACGACGGCTAGAGGCCCATGGCCAGCATGACCGCCTGCGCGGCATCCGCCAGATTGTCGGGCGCAGCGCTGAGGAGGACCGCAAGACCGGCACGCAGGGGCTTCTCGCCGATCCGGCGTTTCTCGCGGGCCTGCGCACCCTCGCGGCGCGGGGCCTGAGCTTCGACCTGCAACTCACCCCGCCCCTGATGAAAGCAACAGCCGACCTGCTCGAAAAGGTACCGGAGTTGAAAATCGCGCTCTGCCATGCGGGCAGCCCGGGCGATTTCTCCGAAGAGGGGCTTGCCGAATGGCGCACAGGCCTTGCCCGCCTCGCCAAGCTGCCAAACCTCATCTGCAAAGTCTCCGGCTTCGGCATGTTCGATCATGGCTGGAGCGTGCAGAGCATCCGCCCGCTCGTCCTGACGGCAATCGAGATATTCGGGCCAGATCGCATCGCCTTTGGCTCGAACTTCCCGGTCGACAGTCTTTATTCAAGCTATGGCGAGGTCATGGGCGCTTATGGAGAGATCACCGCTGGTTTTACGCTGGCGCAGCGGCGCGCAATGTTCGCCGGCGTGGCCGAGCGTTTCTACCGCATCTGAGCGAACAGGCGGGCTTCAGACCAGCCTGTCATCGGGTTTGGCAAACTTCGCCAGCAGGTAATCCCTTGTGTCTTCCAGCGGCTCCAGCGGGCCGAAATCAAATGCACGGCGATCGATCACGAGATCGGTCGGGCGCAGGGGACGCGACAGCTCCAGCCCCTCCAGCGTGCGCGCGCGCGACAGGGCGACATAGGCCTGCCCATGGGCGAACATTCCCCGGTCGAGATCGATATGCACCCGCTCAAGCGTCAGTCCCTGCGCCTTGTGGATTGTCACTGCATAGGCGAGGCGTAGCGGCACCTGCTTGAATGTGCCCACCACTTCGCGTTTGACCTTGCCGGTCTCGCTGTCGAGGTCATAGCGGTACTTTTCCCAGGCGGCCGGCTCGATTTCATAGGCGCGCGCATCAATCGAGACGATGACGCTGGACTCGCCGAACCCTTCCACCGTGGCCAGGCTGCCATTCACCCAGCGCCCTTCCGGGTCATTGCGGACCAGCATCACCCGCGCGCCTTCCTTGAGTTCAAGATCGGCCTCGGTCGGGTAGCTTCGCTCCTCGAACTGGCCGTCGACGCTGGCCTCGAAAGTGCGCGCGCGCGAGGGCAGGGCATCAAGCCGCGCCTGGTTGATCCGCATCGCATTGGCATTGTTCGGCGTCAGCACGACATGGGTTTCACTGGCGGCAATCGCGTCGCGCCCGGCGACCCGTGACTCCAGCAGGCGGCGATCCGGCTCGGTCAGCCGCCCCTGTCGGAGCGCACCCAGCAGGGCAAGAAATTTCGGATCGGCCTGTCGAAACACATGCTTGAGCGCGAGCAATGCGAACTCTCCGGCTGCAAAGGCCGGCGCATTGAAGAAATACGCCCCGCCATAGCGCTCGGCGAGCACCTGCGCTTCCTCGCCGCGCACCACCGGGGGAAGCTGGTGGAGATCACCCGACAAGATCATGCGCACACCGCCAAACGGACGCTGCGACTGCCGGTTAAGCTTCAGCGAACGGTCGATTGCATCGAGCATGTCGGCGCGCACCATGGACACCTCGTCGATGATCACGGTTTCAACCGCCTTGATCAGCCGGGTCCCGCGCAGCCGGCGAATATCGGCCGGCTCGATCAGGCGCGGCGGCAGCTTGAAAAAGGAATGCAGGGTCTGCCCGCCAACATTGACCGCCGCAACGCCCGTGGGCGCCAGCACAACGGCCTTTTCGCCGGCGACCTCCAGGAAGCGGCGCAGCAGCGTTGTCTTCCCGGTGCCCGCACGGCCCGTCAGGAAGAGATTGCCCTGCACGCCCGCACCGCTGGCCACCCATTCAGCCGGCCGGCCATACGGATCGTCAGGGTCGGTGACCTGTGATGGAGATTCGCGCTTTGCCATGGCCGGTGAACATACAGCACGATTTTGTAATGGCGACACCCCGTGAAGGCCTCCATGATTAAGCAGAACTTAGAACAACCCCGCTAATCGGTGGAATATTCGAGGGGCGTCGACAGGGTCTGAACAAAATGAGTTTTGCGCATCATGGACGCGCCCCGCATCCCTATGCGGACGATATTGCTGTCGCCGAGGAAGCCGAACGCAAGCGGCGCGCAGCGGCCTTTCCACTGCTGCGTCCCGTAATCGGCGGGCTGTTCGGGGCTGGCCTGCTGTTTTCCCTCGGCCTGCTGATGACGAGCGAACGCAGCGGGCTGGCCGATGAAAATAGCCCGGCCAGCGAGGCTGACAGTCCGCCTGCCTCAGGTCAGCGCACCGCCGCGGCAAGGACCAGTCCGGGCCGCCTTCCCCCACCCGACAGGACGGCACGGCCGTCGCGCACCGCCGCTGCGCCACCGGCTCCACCAGACGGCGCACCGTCCGGACCGGGAAAAGCCAGTTCTACGGCGCGGGACAAAGGAGCGGCGCCGTCCGCTGGCCAGACCGGCAAGGCGATCACGCGTGATCCGGCCCGATCAGGTCAAGCCGTGCCCGCGGCTGACAGCCGGGAACGCCCGGAAGATGCAGAGGACCCGGAACGCGGGGCCTTCGACACAAATGCGCCATCCCGCAGAACCG
>CAYXQV010000040.1:4959-14910 GCA_964467505.1 uncultured Hyphomonadaceae bacterium
GCAGAGGACCCGGAACGCGGGGCCTTCGACACAAATGCGCCATCCCGCAGAACCGCTCCGGAAACCCGCGACCGACAGGTCCGGCAGGAGAGCGCATCGGGCGGTTCTGAACCTGTCGAAGCCTCCCCGGCCTCTCAAAGGCCGCCAGCTGCGGCTGCGGGGAAAGACGAGCCGAAAGACCGTTTGCAACGAACTGGCGTCACAACCGCTCAGGAGCCGGACGGCGAGACGGCCCCGGAGCCGGCCCCCAAACCGGCAACCGCTGCGAGCTCCCACAATCTGACCCCCGGCAAACCACCCGCCACATCAGCCAGGGATGCGTCCGGCGAAACTGTTCTGCCGCGCTCAGGCGAGCAGGAAGCCCGCACACTGGCCCAGCCCCGCGCACCCGCTTCACCCGTCGCGGGAAATCGTATGCCGATCCCCGCTCGCGATGATCCCCAACCTGGAACGGCGAGCGCGGATGGCGCCACAACCGCTCAGGAGCCGAACGGCGAGACCGCCCCGGAGCCGGCAACAGCTGCGAGCTCCCACAATCTGACCCCCGGCAAACCACCCGCCAAATCGGCCAGGGATGCGTCCGGCGAAACTGTTCTGCCGCGCTCAGGCGAGCAGGAAGCCCGCACACTCGCCCAGCCCCGCTCACCCGCTTCACCCGTCGCGGAACGTCGTATTGCGATCCCCGCTCCCGATGATCCCCGACACGGAACAGCGGGGGCGGATGGTCGGTCTGGCGCGGATGAATCATCGCCCGGCGGGGCACCCACCAGGCTGGCGGCGCGCGAACTGGTGCGTATTCCGGTGGCTCCGTCGCCAGAGCCCATGCCGGCCCCGGTTGCGCCACCTTCCCCACCCCCAGCGCCACCGGCCCCTCCTCCTCCGCCGCCGCCATCGATCCAGTTCGACCCTGACGGGCCGTATCTCGTGCAGGTTGCCGCGCTTGCAAACCACGATACGAAATGCGCGGCCTGGGAACGGATGCAGCAGCGCTGGCCCGACCTGTTCCTGAATGCCGAGGAATCCACTGTCCGGGCCGAACTGCCTGACGGGCGCGTGGTCTATCGCCTGCGTGTTGGCGCGTTCGCCACGAGGAGGGAAGCTTCGCGCTTCTGCCAGCAGATGAAGGCGTCGGGCGGGTCATGCTTTGTCACACTGAGATGACCCGGTCAGGCAAGGCTGCTATTGGGGGGCCATGAAACTCGAACCCGACCAGCTGGTGCGCCATCGCCGTCATATCCTGCTCAAGGAGATTGGCGGGCCGGGCCTGTTGAAGCTGCGCAGCGCACATGTTTCCATCATTGGCGCAGGCGCGCTTGGCGGGCCATGCGCACTGTATCTTGCCGCAGCCGGTTGCGGGCGCATCGACATCCTTGACGATGACACCGTGGAGCGCTCGAACCTGCAGCGCCAGGTACAATTCGACGACAGCGATATCGGCGCGCAAAAAGCCACGCGGCTGCGCGACAGGCTGCGGGCGCTTGACCCGTCCCTCACGGTCACGGCCCATGAAACCCGGTTTCGCAGCGGCGATACTGTGGCAGGCGATATCCTGGTGGATGCCAGCGACAATTTCGAAACGCGTTTCGCGCTCAACACGCTCGCCCATCTCACCGGTCGCCGGCTTGTCTCGGGCGCCGCCACTGGCTGGAGCGGCCAGGTCGGTGTCTTCGCTTCGGGCCATCAGGCCGGCGCACCGTGCTATCGCTGTTTTGTGCCGACGCTTCCGCCCGATGAGGACGACTGCAACACGATCGGCGTGGTCGGCGCGGTGACCGGCATGGTGGGCGCCCGGATGGCGCTGGAAGTGCTGAAACTTGTGACCGGCGCCGGCCAGCCCCTTCTCGGCCGGTTATGGCTGGTTGACGGCCTGGCCGGGACCTCGCGCAGCGTGACGCTTCGTCCGGACCCGGATTGCCCCGTCTGCGGCGGCTGATTTTTTCTTTGACACCCCTCGAGTTTGAAGGTTTTACGACGACCCAAGTAGCGTTGTCCTGTTCGAGGTGTGATTTGAGGCGCCTTCTCGCCGTCCTGTTTACGCTTGTGGCGATTCTGGCTGCAGGCTGGTTGGCCATGCGCCGGCCCGATATCCCGTTCGACACGCTCGAAGCCGCCTATGCCAATTCACATTCGCGGTTCGCAGTCGCCGGCGAGCAACAGCGTCTGCATTATCGCGACCAGGGCCCGGCCGATGCGCCGGCGATCGTGCTTGTTCATGGTTTTGCGGCATCGCTGCACACCTGGACCCCCTGGGTTCGAGACCTCCGGGATGATTACCGGGTGATCACGCTTGACCTTCCCGGGCACGGGCTGACGCGCGGCTATGATCCCGACACGGTTGGCGTGGAACTGTTCATCGAAAGCCTCGACACGCTGGCCGGTGAACTCGCGCTGGAGACCTTCACACTGGTCGGCAGTTCCATGGGCGGAAACGCGGCCTGGACCTATGCGCTGGAGCACCCCCAGCGCGTCGATGGGCTGGTCCTGGTCGCCTCGTCCGGCTGGCCGCGCACCGAGGAGGAGGCGCGTGCGCGCCCGCTGGTGTTCCGGCTGCTGGACAATTCACTTGCGCGTGCGGTCATCAAGGATCTCGACATGTCCTCCATGATCCGCTCGGGTCTGGAAGACAGTTTTGCCGACCCGTCACGTGTCACCGACGCCATGGTCGAGCGCTATTCTGCCCTGTCACGCGCGCCGGGCCATCGCGAAGCAATCCTGCAGCTGACCTCACGCGCGCAGCGGACGCCTGCCAGTGCAGAGCGGCTTGCGCAGCTGGACATGCCGGTGCTGGTCATGCAGGGCGCCCTCGACCAGGTGGTCCCGCCGCGACATGGCAAGGCATTTGCCAGGGCCATCCCCGGCGCGCAGCTGAGATGGTACGAAAATGCCGGCCACCTGCCCCAGGAGGAAGTCGCGCGCCAGAGTGTCCGGGACCTGCGAAGCTTTCTGGACAGCCATGTCCACCCATCTCAGGACGCTGGCGAAAACCCTGGGCAATCCGGCGACCAGCCCTGATCAAAGCGGTTGTCGCCTGAATGAACATCATTCATCGGGGCGGGGCGTGCGCTTGCTGGCCTCGCGCCAGGCGATATAGAGCGTCGCCCCCACAATGATGGCCGCACCCAGCCAGACATAGACCCCCGGCAAGAGCCGGAAGAGCAGCCAGTCGGCCAGCGCGGCCATGGGCAGGCGCAGATAGTCCATCGGCGCCAGGAATGAGGCATCGCCCCCGCTCATCGCGGTGATATAACAGTATTGCGCCCCAAGGCCGGCAAGCGACATGGCGAGGATCAGCCCCCAACCTGCAAGACCGGGGTCCGACCAGAACCAGATCGCCGGGCCGACGAGCAGGATGGTCGAAAGCAGGTTCGCCCAGATGAGGAGTTGCGCCGGCGAATGCGCGCGCGACAGGCGCTTGACCAGCACGATGGCCCCGGCAAAGGCAAAAGCGCTGGCAATCGCAAGGCCCGCGCCGAGATCGAAGATGATGGCCGTGTCGCCCTGTGGAAGCCAGAACAGGACAATCCCCGGCACCGCCATCACGAGCACACCGAAAAAGCCGACAATCACAGCGCCCCAGCGCCGCGGCCCGACCAGTTCGCCCAGCAACAGGGCCGCCAGTATGGTGACAAAGAGCGGGCGCGAAAAGGACAGTGCATTGAACTGGGCAAGCGGCAATTGAAAGAAGTCCGACACCGCGATCAGCGAAAAGATGAACCCCAGCGTCCCGAACAGGCTGCGGAGGCCGATCAGCGGCAATTGGCGTGTGCGAAAAAGCGCTGGCCCGACCTTCACGATGAGCGGCAGGGTGAAGACAAGCCCGATTGCCGCGCGCCAGAAGGCGAGAAACACCGGGTGGACCGTGGCCGACATCTGCTTGGCCAGGACGAGGTAGATGGTAAAGCCGATGCCTGAGACAATCATCAGCAAGGCGCCCTGAAGATTGCCCGACAGTCCGGCATACCATTTGTGCATGCCGCGTTTGCCCGCAAGCTGAGCGGTGCTAGCGTGCCGGTCTTGATCTGAAGGCTCAGGCGCCATGGAACGATTTACCCCGGACGAGATTGACCTGATCGACAGGCTCTGGCGCGCGCGGCCGGCCGATCATGTCTGGACGGGCTGGGCGGCAGCAGGTGAGCGACCGGACGAAATCTGGATCTTTCGGACCCGCGCTCACTGGCGCCGCTTCTCCTTGCGAAAGTCAAGCTCCGGCTATGCGTTGCTCGACGAGGATGGCCGCCAAGTCGCCAGGGCCGCCACGCTGGAGTCGCTCCTGGCCCGCGTCGAGGCAATCCCGCGATTGCATGCCACGAACGGCGAAAGCTGAGCAAGTCATCGCTTGCGCATGGCCTCGGCCATCTGCTCAGCCTGTTCGGGCGTGATGCCGAGCGCGCTGAGAATGGGGCCGGCCTCTTCCGCGTTCCAGGAATGAGGCGGGCCTGTGGTGATCCCGCCATCGACCACGAATTCGCTTCCGGTGATGAAGCCGGCAGCGTCCGAGGCGAGGAAGGCGGCCATTTCGGCAATGTCGCGGCCCTGGCCGGTGCGCCCGACCGGCTGCATCCGTGCGCCGCCCTGCGCGACCATTTCCGCCATCTGGTCGGCCTGCTCGCGTGAGAGGCCAAGCGAGGCGCCGAAAATCGAGGTCGCGATGAAGCCCGGCAGGATCGCATTCACCCGCACACCGTACTTGGCCAGTTCCCCGGCCGCAATTTTTGAGAAATGCGCCACCCCTTTCTTGCACACCGAGTAGACAATGGGCGCATAGCCCGCCGAAATTGCCGAGATGGAGGAGGTGTTGATGACACTGCCGCCGCCGCGCGCCTTGAAATGCGGGACGGCGAGATGCGTGCCGAGAAAGACCGATTTCAGCAGCAGGGCCACGGTCGCATCGAACCCGTCGGTATCGAATTCCTCCACGGTCGAGCTGGTGCCGCCGGACCCGGCATTGTTGAACAGGATGTCCAGCCCGCCAAAACTCTCCTCGCAGGCGGTGAGCGCTGTACCGATGTCTTCGCTGCAGGTGACATCGCAATGGACATAGCGCACATGTTCGGCGCCAAAACGCGCCTCGAGCGCATGGCCCTTCTCATCCTGGATGTCGGCGGCAACCACCCGGGCGCCCGCCTCGACAAACGTCTCCACGCTTGCAAGCCCGATCCCGCTGGCTGCGCCGGTGATCACTGCCGTCTTGCCTGTCAGTTGCGCCATGGCGTCTTTCCTCTCTTTTGTTATCCCTGTTGTCGCAGCAGAAGACGCGCGGGGCGCGGCGGCAGTCAAGTCACCTGTAAAGCGAGAATTGCCTTGACCATGCGCGCATTCGGATGGCTTTCCTGATTGCCAGAGGGAAAGACGAAGGAACCGATAATGAGATTCACCCTGCTTGCCGTCGCGACGGCAACACTGCCGGCCGCAGCACATGGCCAACTCGTCGAGGAGGCCCGGATTGGCGTCTTCCAGCACAATATCTGCGTGAATGACTGCGATAATGCCGACAAGGAAGACGGGCCGGATGTCGAAGCGGAAATCGTTCTCGCCTCACCGGGTTTTCTCGAATTCGCCTTCAGCCCCCGCCCCTTCGCCGTGGCTTCGATAAACACTGCCGGCAAGACGAGCTATGGCGGCGCAGGTCTCGGCTGGCAGTTCGCCTTTGCCGGCAAATGGCATGTCGAGCCAGCGATCGCCTATGTCATCCATGATGGTGCGGTCAAAAGTCCCTACCCTCAGGGCGATCCGCGCTCGGACGCGTTTTCGGAGATAAATGTCCTGTTTGGATCCGAAGACCTGTTTCGTACGAGCCTTTCAGTCGGGCGCGACTTCGGAGACAATTGGGGCGGCCAGCTCACTTATGAGCATCTGTCGCATGGCCAGATCCTCGGCGATGGTCGCAACCAGGGCATCGACAATATCGGCGCGCGGCTTTTCTGGCGGTTCGGAAATTAACCTGCCCCTGCGTCCCCCTTGCAAAACCACCGTCATGATTCGACCCTGCCCGAAACATCATGATCGGGAGGAGACGGGAAATGGGAAAGCACGCCATCATCATCGGCGCCGGCCTTGGCGGACTGACCGCCGCGATAAAGCTTCAGGAGGCCGGCCACAGTTTCACGATTCTTGAAAAGGGTTCGCGGGTCGGCGGGACGTGGCACCAGAACACCTATCCGGGCTGCGCCTGCGACGTGCCCGTGGCGCTTTACCAGCTATCGTTTGCCCAGAGCATGAACTGGACGCGCCTTTATCCCCAGCAGCCCGAAATCCAGGCCTATGCCGAGGAAATCACCGACCGCTACCAGCTGCGCCCCAATCTGCGCCTTTCAGAAGGCGCGCGCGAAGCCGTCTGGGACGCGAAGGCCCGCAAATGGCGGGTGACAACCGAAAAGGGCAATGCGCTGGAGGCCGACATTCTCGTTGGCGCGCTGGGCCAGCTAAACCGGCCGGTCTGGCCGGAGATTGAAGGGCGCGAGGATTTTGCGGGCAGCTCCATGCACTCTGCACGCTGGGACCCGTCGGTCTCCTGGCAGGGCAAACGCGTCGGCGTGATCGGCTCGGCGGCAAGTGCGGTCCAGCTGATCCCTGAAATGGCGAAGACCGCGTCGCAGCTCACCGTGTTCCAGCGCACGCCAAACTGGATAATAGCGCGCAATGATCGCGAGATCACACCGGAAGAACAGGCACTGATGATGAGCGAGCCGGAAATGGCGCTGTCGCTCGCCGAGCGCAATCGCCAGCTCATCTATGACAATGCCGATCATTTCTTCTGGAAGGCGTTCGAATGGACACCTGAAGGGCGCGCGGCCTATACGCGCCAGGCGATGGACCACCTTCAAGCGCAGGTGCCCGACCGCGACCTGCGCGCGAAGCTGACGCCAGATTACCCCGTCGGCTGCAAGCGCATCCTGATCACCGATGACTATTATCCCGCCCTGATGCAGGACAATGTGGAACTCGTCACAGACGGCATTTCGCGGATCGTCCCGGCAGGCGTGGTCAGCGGCGAGGGTGAGGTGCGCCAATTCGACATCCTGGTCTATGCGACCGGTTTCGAGACGACCGCCTGGCGCTGGTCAGTCGACGTGGTCGGCGAGGATGGCGTCCACCTCAACGACAACTGGGCAGACCATCCCGAAGCCTATCTCGGCATCACCATGGCCGGTTTCCCCAACCTGTTCGTTCTGTACGGGCCGAACACCAATCTGGGGCACAATTCCATCACCTTCATGCTGGAGCGCCAGGTCGAGTACATGATGGCCGCACTGGGCGAGCTGGAAGCTGCGGGAAAGACTGCCATGGCGCCCAGACGAGACGTTCAGGCCGCCTATAATGCGCGGCTGCAGGAAGCCCTCGCCGCAACGGTCTGGGCCGATCCGCATTGCGCCAGCTGGTACAAGAACGCGCAGGGCGTGATCACACAGAACTGGTCATCGCATACGCGCGACTATGCCAGGCTCGTCGGCGAGGTAAGGCTCGAGGATTACGAACTCGCCTGACCGGCGCGCTCAGACGGCCAGCCCGCGCGGGGCGATCCTTTCAAGCTCGGCCATCTGTTCGGCCGAGGTTGGCAGGATCTTGCGCGTGTCGAGATCGAAAGTGACCGCAACAGCTTCGCTGCTCATCCAGGCCTCGCCGGTTATCGGGTCGAGCATCCAGTGAACGAGCGAATGGGTTTTCTCCTCCACCCTGTTCAGCCCGGTGCGGACCTCGAACAGGTCCCCGACACGCGGCCAGCGGTGGTAGACAAGGCGATATTCCAGCACCGCGCCGCCCATCCGTTCACCGCCTGAGGACCTTGCGACGCGTTCACGCCATTCGGCCAGCAGGTTGGGCACCGAATCCGACACCCGGCCAATAAACCAGGGCGCCCACATGCGGCCATGGATATCGACCTGTGAGGGCAGCACCATGCCGGCCCCGATCACCGGCGCACCGGCCTTGTCGGCGGCAGAAGCTGTCACGTCCTCGCGCGCAAGACCCTCCGCATCCGGCTTCAGGCTGCGCGGCGCTGTGGACTTTGGCGGGGTGTCCCTGAGCTGCTCTATCGCCTCGCGGCTGCGGGCGGTCCACGGAAAGGGGCGTGCACTTTTTACCTCCGCATGGATCAGGCGGGTGCGCACGGCGGCAGCCGGAGTGCCATCGCCATGTCGCAATTCCTGGTACAGGTCGACCCAGTCATCGCCCTGGCCAATGACGCAGCCGACCATCTCCAGCGGCCGGCCCGCCAGGACCTCGCGCATATAGCGGACATGCTGGCGCTGGGGCACGAGCGTCGAGGCAGCATTCTCCTGGAAAGCGCCCGGGATGGCGATCTCGTGGGCGAACCGGCCGATCCCCTCCATCGCCTTTTCAAGGTAGGGGCGCACATTCATGTGCCCCATCTCATCGCAGTCCCAGGTGTTTGCGCTGCCTTGCCAAAGCGTGATCATGACGGCTCCCCGAATTCAGTCTGCAAGAGCCTTAACAGGCTTTCAGAAAAACCCATCTTCAGGCTTTCCGCATCTGTTTCAAGACAGTCCTTCCTTATCCCGACCACCCCGGACCTGATCCGGGGTCTCTCTCGTGCAGGCCGGAAACAGGCAGATCCCGGGTCAAGCCCGGGACAGTCGGATGTCTGGGGCGTTTCAGAAACAGTCCCTTCGCGTTTTTCGCCAGACTGTTAAGGCGAATATATGCGGCAGGTAAAGCGGGCCGGTCAGGCTGTGAGCCCTATTCGACGGTCCAGCCGCGCGCGGTGCGGTGGGCTTCAAGCGTCATGGATGCGCCGGCCTGGCGGCGCGCGCGCGTCGAGGCCCTGCGCGAAAAATAGGCCCGGCCCATCAATCCCATGACAAGCGCCACAGCGGCGATCGCCAGTCCTGCGACAGCCGTGGCCACTGCGAGAATGCCAGCTGCCATGATGATGAACGCACCAAGCGCAACCCGCCCGGCAATCACCAGCCCATGGCGCAGGCTTGCGATCAGGCTGTCGAGCCGCAAGGCATTGGCGTTACCCGTCTGGTTGAGCGTCATCGCGGCAGTCCCTTCTGTCAGACACCAATGATGGGGAGCAGAGCCCGCCACGTCAATCAGCGCCAGCTGTTTCTGACAATCTTGTCACCCGAAGCGGGGGGCCATCACGTCATCGCGGATGATCGCACTGACACGGTACCAAGTGCAGCCGCCGGGTTGCGAGCCGGCCCGATTGCCCGGAGGCCCGCCTCAGGCCACAAGCAAGCCGCGTTCCGCCTTGATCCGCGCAAAGGCGGATGTGATTGCTGCAGCCTTGTCATGCGCTGCGGTCTCGAATTCGCGCGGCGCGCCATTGGTGACCACGCGGTCGGGATGATTGTCTGCCATAAGGCGGCGATAGGCGGTCCGTATCGCATCGAAATCTGCGTCATGCTCGACACCCAGCACATGATAGGGATCCTCCCTGTCCGGGCCCAGATGGCTCGCCCTGATCCGGCGGAAGGTAACCTCGTCAAAGCCGAAAGCCTCCGAGACGGTGCGCAGATAGTCCATTTCCTCGTCCGTCACCACGCCATCAGCACCGGCGATCTGGAAGAGGCCGTCAAGCACACCCTCAAGCAGGCAGGGGCGGTTGCCATATTTGCGGCCGATACGCCGCGCATATGCCTCGTAGCCGCGCACGGTCTGGCGCGCCAGGCTGAACACACGGCGAACCGCCGGGGCATCCTCAGGCGCGGCGCGGAACACGCGCGAAAACACCATGACCTCGTCGTCGCTCACCACGCCGTCGGCAGCCGCCAGTTTCGCACCGAGCCCGATCACGGCAGCGGTGAACCCGACATCATTCGGGTCCGGTTCGCACCGATTCGCAGCGTCGCCGCCGGCCTCGACCGTATCGGCCTCGAAAAGGCGCCGTCCCGCCTCAACAAGTCGTGTCCAGATACTCATTCTGTCAGCATAACAGCGATCCGGGAAATCCGCACGACGCAATTGCGTGAACCTCGCGGATTA
>CAYXQV010000041.1:0-14410 GCA_964467505.1 uncultured Hyphomonadaceae bacterium
ATGCCCAGCAGGTCTGGATTGGCGACTGAATTTTCACGCCTGCGCGGTCACGTCATGGCCGTAGATCCAGTCAAGACGTGCGCGCACACTGCCCGGCACGGCCTGTCCGGCAAGCCACATCGGCCCGTAAGTGGCCAGGCGCATGGGCGCAAGACTGCGGTGGAAGGTCTTCATGTTGGCACGCGCGCCCGCCTGCATGCGCGAGGCGCGTTCGATACGCTTGCGATAATAGGCGAGCAAGGCTGTCGGCAGGTCGGATTCCAGGCGTGCGCATTCGCGCGCGAGCACGAACGCATCCTCGATGGCGAGGGCTGCGCCCTGTGCCAGGAATGGCAGGGTCGGGTGACACGCATCGCCGAGAAGCGCGACCGCGCCCTCGCTCCAGCGATGAAGCGGTTTGCGATCAAACAGCGCCCAGCGATAATGTTCGTCTGCCGCCTCGATCAGGCCCGTGACTTCCGGCACCCAGCCCTCGAAATCGGCCAGCGCCTGCTTGCGCGTGCCTTTCTGTGTCCATGATTCCTCATGCCAGTCTCTGCGCTCGGTCACGCCGACAAGATTGGCCAGCGTGCCGCCGCGCAGCAGGTAAGTCACCGCATGGCGCCCACGGCCCGCCCAGACGCAGGCCGTCGGCGGCGGGGCGGCCTTGCCGAGCCTCTCAACCGGCACCACGGCCCGCCAGGCGACATTGCCGGTGAAATCGGGGCGGTCCGGCCCGATCATCTGCGCACGCACTGCTGAATGGATCCCGTCAGCGCCGACCAGCATGTCCGCCTCGACCTGCCGGCCGTCTTCGAGCAGGGCGCGCACGCCGTGCGGGATATGGCGGTAACCGATCACCCGCGATGACAGTTGCAGGGCGCCGGGCGCCCGCGTCTCCAGCGCGGCGACAAGTGCTGCCAGCAGGTCATGACGGTGGACATGCAGGTATGGCGCACCCCAATGCGCCTCGCCCGCCTGCCCGGCCGGGATCGAGAAAACCCCTCGCCCGCTCTCGCCGAGCCGGAGTTCCAGGGCATGCGGGCGAAATGCAGTGCGCGACACCTCGTCCTCAAGGCCGAGCGCGCGCATCACCTTCATGGCATTGGGGCTTAGCTGCAGCCCGGCACCAACCTCGCAAAGCTCTCCCGCCTGTTCCAGCAGGACAACCGACCAGCCGCGCGCCACCAGTGCCAGGGCCGCTGTCAGTCCCCCGATCCCCGCCCCGGCAATGATCGCCTTCATCGACACGCATCAGGCCTCATACGCCGCAGCAAGCTCAGGATCCTTCGCCGCGACGAGGTCTGCCAGGTCGCCGATCACCTTCGCCTGTTTCCAGGTGGCATCGTCCTGCATCTTGCCATCCAGCATTGCCACGCCGCGCCCGTCAGGCAGGGCTGCCAGGATGCGCCGCGCCAGCTTCACCTCGCCGGGATCCGGGCTGAACACCTTCTTGGCAATATCGATCTGGCCGGGATGCAGCGTCCATGTGCCGACACATCCAAGCAGGAACGCATTGCGGAACTGCTGCTCGCAGGCCTCCAGGTCGGCGATGTCGCCGAACGGTCCGTAAAACGGCTTGATGCCCGCCATGACGCAGGCATCCACCATGCGCGCCACGGTATAGTGCCAGGGATCCTGCTGCGCGCTGGCCCGCACCCCACCATCCTCGCGCGGATCCTCGATGACGCGGTAGAAGGGATGGCCGCCGCCCACACGGGTCGTCTTCATCTGGCGCGAGGCAGCAAGGTCTGCCGGCCCCAGCGAGATGCCCTGCATGCGCGGGGAGGCCTGCGCAATCTCCTCGACCCGCGCAACACCCTCGGCGGTTTCGAGAATGGCATGAAACAGGATCGGGCGGGAAAGGCCATGGCGGGCTTCAAGCTGGGCGACGAGCTGGTCGGCATGGTGAATGTCCCACGGACCTTCCACCTTGGGCAGCATGATCACGTCGAGCTGGTGGCCGGCCTTTTCGACAAGCGTCGTCACATCATCGAGGAACCACGGCGAATTGAGCGGATTGACACGCGTCCAGAAGCCCGTGCCCATGGCTTGCCAGTCGACCATGCTGGCCATTTCGACCACGCCGGCGCGTGCGGCCTCCTTGGCATCGGCTGGAATGGCATCCTCGAGATTGCCCAGGATGACATCAGCGCCCTGCGCCATGGTGGGCACTTTCGCGCGCACCTTGTCGAGATGGGGCGGGACGAAATGGATCATGCGCTCAAGGCGGACGGGCAGTTCCCTCAGCGGGTCCGGCGCGCCCGCGGCAAGTGGCTTGAAGAACTGGCGCGGTGTCTTTGGCTGCATGGTGGCGGATCCTTTCCCCTGCGATCACGATAACTGATTAAGGCTATGCGCGGCGGTGCCAAGCGTCAAACGGAACCGGTGCGCATGCGACGGTTTGACAACGCCTCTGATTTTCATTCAAACCTCTGATTATACGATAGTTTTTGACAAGATTAACGCGTGTCGCCATATCCGTGATGCAATCGGCGCCAACCGCTGGCCACGGAGATACGACATGTCAGGAAATCATGGCGGGGCATATGGCCTGCCCGGCTCGCTGGCCGCCGCTGACGCAGCGAAGATCACCGCCCGGACCGCACAGCTCTCGGTAGCAACTGCGATCGTGCTGATGTCGCTGAAGGCCTGGGCGTGGCTGGCCTCCGATTCAGTGGCAATGCTGTCATCACTCGCTGACAGCGGGCTCGACGGCGTGGCCTCGGTGTTCACGCTGCTGGCCGTCGGCTACGCGGCCCAGCCGCCTGATGCCGAGCACCGGCATGGACATGGCAAGGCGGAAGCCTTTGCCGCCATGATGCAGGCGCTGCTGGTGGGGATATCGGCAACGCTCGTGGCGATGGAGGCGATTGAGCGGTTCGCCAATCCCAAACCCATCGCCGAAAGCGGGCTTGCACTCGGTGTCATGATCGTCTCCATCCTCCTGACGCTCGCCCTGCTCTGGGCGCAAACCCGCGCGATCCGCCAGACCGGGTCTGTCGCGACACAGGGCGACCGCGCTCATTATGCAGCCGATCTTGCCGCGAACATGGCCGTTATCGCCGGCATCGGCGTGGCCTCGTTTCTGGGGCTTGGCTGGGCCGATCCGGCGATCGGGCTGGCTGTCGCATTGTGGCTTGCATGGAGTGCGCTCGACGTGGCGCGCAGCGGTTTCGACCAGTTGCTGGACCGCGAACTGCCCGATGATGCCCGCGAACGCATCCGCCAGCTTGCCCTCTCACCCGGCGGGCTGCTCGACATACATGGCCTGCGCACGCGCGCGTCCGGTCCTTATGTGCATGTGCAGTTCCACGCCGAAATGCCGCCGCATCTCAGCCTTGTGGAGGCACACCGGATGATGGTCGCGGCCGAAAAGGCGATCCACAAGGAATTCCCGGCCGCTGACGTGCTGATACACCCTGACCCGCGCGGCCAGGCCGAAGCCCACGGCTCGCAACATTTCGCCGAAGCCGACCACAGCCCGGCCGACCCGGACTGAACCTCTGAGCCGCTTCGCCGCCGTCCTACAGCTCTTGCGGCTCGATAGAAACCGATGCACCGCTGGACTTGTCGATGTCGATGGGCCGTCCGCCGCCGGCAATCGTCACGCTGGCGCCGGATGAGGCATCTGCCCGGATCTCGCCGCGTGCATGGGCACGCACGGCACTGCCCGAGGAGGCATCGACATGAAGATCGGTGCATTCCAGCGCGCTGGCATCAATGCTGGCGCCGGATGAAACGTCGATTTTCAGCGCGTCACAAACCCCGCCAAGCGTGACGGACGACCCACTCGACGCATCGATCTCAAACGCTTCGGCATCAATCGCGCTGGCCGTCATCGACGCGCCCGACGACGCCTTTACTGCATCAAGCCGCGGTGCCGTGACATGGAATGTCGCCCTGACCCTATTGCGCCACCCCCAGCCGTCCCTGCGGCTGAGTGCCAGCCGGTCACCCTTGAGCTCAACCTCGACATCATCGCGCCCGCCCTTCTCGAAATGCGCGGTGACCGAATGCTCGCCGGCAGTCTCGAAGACGACGCGCAGCCCCTCGGCAACATCGATCTCATCGAAACCGCGAATGTCCCAGGACTCTGTCTGCGCACCCGCAGGCAGGGCGAGCAACAGGACGGCGAGACTGGCTGGCAGGATGTGAGATCTCATGGCGGGCTCCTTTTCGCAAAAATCAGCTTGACAGATACATATTGAATAACAACAAATAAGATATGTTTGTCAATAAGGAACGCCGATCATGAACGCCTTTCCCAGTCTTACCGCCCTTGCCGCGTCCACCCTGCTTGGCGGTTGCATCATCATTGATGCCGACGAACGCGACCTGTCTTCGGATCTGTCCCCTGACCGCGCGTACGGCACTGTTTATGGCGCGCAGGTCCATCAGGACGAGGTCAGCTTCCAGGTCTCCAGCAATGGCTGCACGGATGAAGACAGCTTCAGGACACAGACCGCTTCGCAGGGCGCGCGCCGCTTTGAGGTCGCGATCGAACGTGTGCGCGCTGACAATTGCCGCGCTTTCATACCCGGTGGCGTGTCGCTCAGCTACAGCTTCGCCGAACTCGGCCTGCCCGAAGGCGCCGATGTGACCGTTCTCAACCCGGTGCGACGACGCTGAGCATACATCCCCATCTTCAATTGCCTGACCGCCAGTGCGCCTTAACCGGTGCCGACGATGCGCATAGCAACGTGGAAGGCCTCGCGCCAGTACCGCTCAACATATGCTGCTTCCGCTTTATCCGACCGGGCTGGAAAGGCGAGACGCTTGTCCGGCTGAACCGTGAGATCCTGCGCATCGGACGCTCAAACACCTTCAGGGACGCTGCGCCGGATGGATAGGGGGTGAGGTAGGAGGGGGTTTTCGTGGATGGCAGACATTCGATACGAGGTATGCTATTAGCCTTTCCGCTTAACAAGCTGCCAGATTTATCTAGCGCTCGATTGTTGTTGTTGAGAAAGACCAAATCAAAGCAATCACCCATCCAATGCCGGTTGCCCCCAGAAGCAGGTTCAGCAAAAAAATCGGGAACGTGTTCGGTCGTGCGCGAGCGAGAGCAACTATCGTGGGTAAAAAGTAGCCCCCCACAATTGTCAGAAGCACAACCAGCCCAGCTATTTCATCTTCGGTCACCAGCACCCCCTTACAGACTGCCCCGAATACTCGCCCTACCTCGTTGATACCCTGCCCTAGTCGTGCGGAAGCCACGGATATCTAGAGTTGACCATACCCGCTCAAAATGCTCGTACGGTCAAGGACTCTGGGCTTTTTTTGCCGTTCACGCGGCGTAGTTGACCGGCAATTCGGGGCCAACTCCCCCACCCCCTAACCCCAATGCTCACCGATCCAGGGGGTGGGACGCACGCCCTTGTAGATCTTCTTGTACCAGGGCGCCGGCCAGCGCCCGTCGCGGGCCTCATCCGGGTCGGGCTTGCCGGTGAATGCCACCACGCGCGTCTCGGGCGGCAGTTTCGGCGTGAGGAAATGGTTGAGAGGCCAGCGCGGCATCAGGCTGTGCTTGAAGGAAACGCACCAGTCCGCCGGCCAGTAATCCATCTGTCTGATCTGGCGGGAGATATAGACCTGGCTGATCTTGTAGCTGTCGACCATCGCCGCAGGATCGGCCATCAGCTTGTCGTAAAGATAGCTGTGTGCCCCGACGCGGAAACGGTAGCAGGACGTGTTGCCAATGCCGCTGCCCGGCTGGGTCCAGTTTTCCGCAACGATGAAACTCTTTTCCGGCTCATGGTCGAAGAACGGATCGATTGACCCGGTGATGATCAGGTCGATGTCGAGAAACAGCACATCACCGGTGATGTCTTCCAGCGGGTCTTGCCACAGCGCGATCTTTCGCCAGGGAAACCAGCGCACACGCTCTGGCAGGTCGATATGCGGCAGGGGCTTGAGCTCGATGGCCCCATCATAACCGCTGAAATCATCGGTGAAGCAGACAAAACGCAAAGCCCGCTTGGTGTGACGGGCCACCATGGCATGCAGCCGGTTGACATAGTCGGCGCCATACCGGTTGCCCCAGCGCATGCAGATGACGGTCTGAACTGTGCTCATGAGAAGGGTCCCGCGTGCCGGCAGCGCGGCCTTTTGCAGGTGGCCGCCAGCTGGCTGATAGTCTATTCTGCGGCACACGAAAACCTCCGGGCTGAAGTCAACTCCGGGCTTTTCATCTGGACAAGACGCCGCGCGGGCGCCACCAATACGCTTCAATACAAGTGAATCGGGGGACACGAAGGATGGACCGTGACTCAATCAGGCAACGCGCTGCAAAGGCTCGTGACTGGATGTTCGAACAGGCTTTCGAATTGTGGAGCACGACGGGTGTCCACCCGGTGCTCGGCTTTCACGAACGGTTGACGTCGGATGGCCGGCCGGCCGGTGACGAGACAACGCGCGTTCGCGTCCAGGCCCGTCAGGTTTTCTGCTTTGCGCTCGCCAGACAGCTCGGCTGGTCGCGCGAGCGCGCCGATGCGATGATTGCGCACGGACTTGACGGCCTGCTTGGCCACTGCCGGCGCGAGGACGGGCTTTTCGGCAAGAGGATGTCGCATGCCAGCGGGCTGGCGGACCCCTCCGCCGATCTCTATGACACGGCATTCGCACTCCTGGCGCTGTCCTGGGCGGCCCGGGCCGGGCATGCGCGCGCGGGCGACGGGGCGCGAGACGTCTGTGAGGCCATCGAGACCCATCTCAGGCGCCCTGACGAGGAGGGCGGCTACCGCGAAGCCCTGCCCGCGCCGGCCACCCGCATCCAGAACCCGCACATGCACCTGTTTGAAGCCTCACTCGCCCAGCATGAAGCGCTCGGCGATGCGTGCGGACTGGAGCGCGCCAGGCGGATCGAGGCACTTGTCGAACAGCGCTTCGTGCAGCCCGCCACCGGCGCCCTGCGCGAGGCCTTTGCGCCGGACTGGGGGCCCTCGCCTGACGACCGGCTCGAGGCGGGCCACCAGTATGAATGGGTCTGGCTCATGGGTGAGCGCGCACGTCTCGACGGCCAGCCGGTTTCCAGCGCCGCTGAGGGCCTTTACCGCAATGCCCTGAGCCTGACGGGGCCGGGCGGCGCGGTCGCGCTGGAGCATGAGCTGGATGGCACGCTGCGCAATGGAACCGAACGGACCTGGGGGCTTACCGAAGCGCTCAAGGCGCATATCTCGCGTCATGAACATGGCGACCTTGATGCTGCGCCCCGGATCGTGGAGAGCTTTGACCGTTTGTGGGAGCGCCATATTGCCCCCTCGCCGGTGGCAGGCGCCTGGATTGACAGCTACGGGCCTGATGGCGAGGCGTCTGCCACCGACATCACTGCGGCGACGGGCTATCATGTCTATATGGCATTCGCGGAACTGATGCGGCTGGCTGGCACGCTCTGAAGTCACCGGAGGCCACTTCGGCAGCCAGCAGGAGCATTTGCGAACGCGAGGGGTGCTTCAGAAGCCTGCGCCCGGCTCGGCGAGATAGGCGTCTTCCTGCGGCGTGCCGGCGCGCCCCAGAAAGACATTGCGATGGGGAAACCGGCCAAAACGCGCGATCACATCACGGTGCCGGACAGCATAATCCAGCGTGCTGCGGGCCAGCTCGACAAAGCCCGGGCGCGCATCCTCGACCAGTCGCCTGAACAGGGCGAGGCAGGCCTCCTGGTCCTCTATCCGCTCGGAATGTTCCAGAGGCATGTAGAAGAAGATCCGTTCAGCTTCCGACAGCCCGACATCCTCGCCCGCCTCGATGCCCCGCCGGGCCAGCGCCAGGGCAAGGGGATCGTTTTCGAACGCCCCGGCCGTGTCGCGAAAGATGTTGCGGGTGAACTGGTCCAGCGCAATAATCGCGGCCAGCCGGGCACGCGGGCCGCGCGCCGCCCAGTCATGGGCAAGCCCGGAGGCCAGTTCTGCCAATATGTCGACAAAACGTTCGGCAATGATGCGGTCAGCCTCGCGCGACTTGCCGAACCACAATTTGTGGCGCTCCTGCAACCCGGCAGGGTCTTCCCTCGTATCCCCGATCCAGAAATCGAGGACATCAAGCGGCGTGACTTTTCCCATTGACACAATCTACCAGCTCAGTCCGGCCGCGTTCCCACAACCATATAGTTTACATTCGTATCCTTCGAGAGCCGCCAGCTATCCGTCAGCGGGCTGAATGATACCCCTTGCGGCTCTTGCGCGAAGAGACCGGAGGTTTCAAGCGCTTGTGTCACCTCTTGCGGCCGGACCAGCTTGTTGAACTGATGCGTTCCCCTGGGCAACCATCGTAGCACGTATTCGGCCCCGACAATGGCCAGGGCAAAGGCTTTCGGCGTCCGGTTGATGGTTGCCACCACCATCATTCCGCCCGGTGCCACCAGCCGGGCCGTGTCGCCAAGAAAGGCCTGCGCGTCGGCCACATGCTCGACAACCTCGAGATTGAGAACGATATCAAAAGGCGGCTCGCCACCCGCGAGCAACTGCTCGGCGGTCCCGGCGCGATAGTCGATCTCCAGGCCTGCCTGCTCGCAATGGGTAATCGCCGTCTTGATATTGGCCTGCGAGGCATCCACCGCGGTCACCTTCGCGCCGAGCCGCGCCATGGGCTCGGCCACCAGTCCGCCGCCGCAGCCGATATCAAGAAGCCTCAGCCCTTCCAGCGGGCGACGGGCGGCCCGGTCACGCCCGAAATGGTGTTCGGCTGTCTGGCGAATGAATTCCAGCCGGACCGGGTTGAACCGGTGGAGCGGGCGGAACTTTCCGCGCGGGTCCCACCATTCCGCCGCCATCGCGGAAAATTTCCCGACTTCTTCCGGGTCAATGCTGGGCCGGGTGGGCCCGTCTGTGGTGGTCTGGCTCGCCTGCGACATGTCGAATGGTTTTTCCTGTTTGATTGGCCGGGCGCGCCGCTCTATGAACGTGCGCTTGCAACCCAGTTGAGATGGGGAGACGAAGGATCAAGGCAATGGCGTGCACCGTCCTGAAATTCGGGGGAACTTCCGTTGCCGACCTTCAACGGATCGCGAACGTCGCGGATATCGTTGCTGCGCGCGCGGCGACGGGTGAGCACATGGCGGTGATCGTCTCGGCCATGGCCGGTGAGACCAACCGGCTGGTCGAGCTTGCCCATGCGGCGGCCGGCGAGGACGTTGTCGCCGGAACCTTCGATGACGAATATGATGTTGTCGTGTCGTCAGGCGAGCAGGTGACCAGCGGCCTTCTCGCCCTTGCCCTGCGCCGCCGGGGCCTGAAATCGCGCAGCTGGCTCGGCTGGCAGCTGGCGATGAATACCGATGACGATCATGGCCGCGCCCGTATCCTCGGCTTTGCTGATTCAGGGCTTCCCGAAGCGGTGGCAGGCGGTGAGATCGCGGTTGTCGCCGGCTTCCAGGGCGTCACGGCGGCACGGCGCGTCGCCACGCTCGGAAGGGGCGGCTCCGATACCAGCGCGGTTGCCGTGGCCGCAGCACTGGGCGCAGGGCGCTGCGACATCTACACCGATGTCGACGGGGTCTACACGACCGATCCGCGCATTGTGTCGCGTGCGCGCCGGCTCGACAGGATTTCCTATGAGGAGATGCTCGAAATGGCATCGCTGGGCGCAAAAGTGCTGCAGACACGCTCGGTCGAACTTGCGATGAATCATGGCGTGCCGGTGCGCGTATTGTCCAGTTTTGCGGCGCCGGGTGATGAAAACCCCGGCACGCTTGTCTGCTCGGAGGATGAGATCGTGGAGAAACAGGTCGTCAGCGGCGTCGCCTATTCGCGAGATGAAGCCAAGATCACGCTGTTCGGTGTGGAAGACCGCCCCGGCGTCTCAGCCCGGATCTTTTCGCTGCTGGCGGCGGCCGGCGTCAATGTCGACATGATTGTCCAGGCCAATGCGCGCGGTGAGGGCAAGGCGAACATGGTCTTTACCTGCACCCATCGCGACAGTGCCACGGCGCGTCGTATCCTTGAGGAAGCGCAGGGCGACATCGGTTATGAGCGCCTGGAGGTGAACACCGACGTGGCCAAGGTCTCGATCATCGGGGTTGGCATGAAATCCCATACCGGCGTTGCCGAGACGATGTTTCGCGGCCTTTATGACAAGGGGATCAATATCGACGTCATCTCGACATCCGAAATCAAGATCTCGGTACTGATCGAGTCTTCCTATACCGAGCTGGCGGTCCGGGCCCTTCATACTGCCTTCGGACTTGACGCGGACTGATCCGCGCCGCGACACTTCGCGACATGCCAGAGACATATTCCGCACCGCGCCTCCTGATGAACCGGCTTCGCCAGATGATGGCCGAAGGCGGCGAGACCACAGAGCGTCTCGACCGCGTGGTCAAGCTGATCGCCGGGACCATGGTTGCCGATGTCTGTTCGATCTATCTGCGCACGCAGAATGACGAGCTGGAACTGATTGCCACGGAGGGCCTGCGCGCCGACGCGGTCGCCCGCACGCGGATGAAGCTGGATGAAGGCCTTGTCGGGCAGATCGCCATGTCGGCCCAGCCGCTTTCGATCCAGGATGCGCCGCGCCACCCGGCTTTCTCCTACCGTCCGGAAACCGGCGAGGATCCCTATCATGCCTTTCTCGGCGTGCCGATCCTTCGCGGCGGGCGCGTCCAGGGCGTCCTGACGGTGCAGAATCGCACCGAGCGGATCTATGGCGAGGATGAGGTGGAAACACTCCAGACCATCGCCATGGTGCTCGCCGAGGTGCTGGCCAGCGCCGGACAGAACGGACCATCGATCAGCCACACGGCGCCATCCGGGCCGGCCAGCCTTTCGGGCCGCACGCTTTGCGGGGGCATCGGCATCGGCCGGGTCGTCTTCCATGATCCGGTCGTCCCGGCCGCCAAGTTCTTTGCCGGCGACATTCATGCCGAACTTGCCCGCCTCAGGTCCGGACTCGACACGCTGCGCGTTTCTGTCGATGCGATGGTGAGCATCGATTCCGGTGCCCTGATGGGCGAGCCGCGTGACGTCCTTGAGACCTATCGCCTGCTTGCACATGATCCGGCATGGGCGGAGCGGTTGCGCGAGGGCGTGCAGAGCGGCCTGACCGCCGAAGCCTCGATCGACCGGGCCCGGCGCGAACACCGTGCACGCCTCGAACAGGCAACCGACCCCTATCTGCGCGAACGCCTTTTCGATCTGGAGGATCTCGACAACCGGCTCTTGCGCGTGCTCGCAGGTCGCAACGGCTCCCGTGAGCAGCCAATGACGCAGGACAGCGTGCTCGTCGCGCGCCGGCTGGGGCCGGCTGACCTGCTCGAATATCGCAGCTCGGGCCTGGCCGGCATCCTGATGGAGGAAGCCTCGGTATCCTCGCACGCTGCGATCGTCGCCCGGGCGCTTGAAATCCCGACGCTCGGCGGCCTGCCCGGCCTGACCACGGCGGTTGATGAAGGCGATGAAGTGATTGTCGATGCCGAAGAGAGCGCGGCCCATCTGCGCCCAGACGGCGCCCTGACCGACGCCTACACGTCACGGATCACGCTGCGCAGCGAGAAAAAGGCCGTTTATGCGGCGCTGCGCGATCAGCCGGCGGTTTCACTGGACGGGGTCAGGGTCCGGCTGATGATCAATGCCGGCCTGCAGCTCGACATGGAATCGCTGGCCGAATCCGGGGCCGACGGTGTCGGACTGTTCCGTACCGAGTTCCAGTTCCTCGTCTCCGAGACGCTGCCGAAACTGGGCGAACAGATCGCGCTTTACAAACGCCTGTTCGAAAGTGCCGGCGAGCGCGACATCTATTTTCGCACGGTCGATCTTGGCGGTGACAAGCTGTTGCCCAACCTCAACCAGGAACGTGAGGAGAACCCGGCGCTCGGCTGGAGATCGCTGCGGTTTGCGCTCGATTCGAGGGGCTTTTTCCGGCGCCAGCTTCGCGCGCTCGTGCGGGCGGCAGGCGAGCGGCGACTGATAATCATGTTTCCCATGGTCACGATCCCGGAGGAGTTCTTCGAGGCCAAGGCGATGTTGCTCGAAGAGATGGACTGGAGCCGCGCGCGTGGCCACGCCGTCCCGGACGAACTGCGGATCGGCGCCATGCTGGAATCACCATCCTTTGCCTACAGTCTGAAAGAAGTGTCCGGAGAGGCCGATTTCATCTCGATCGGCACGAATGACCTGATGCAGTTCTTCTTTGCCGCCGACCGGATGACGCCGCGTGTGTCGGAACGCTACAGCCTGCTCAGCCGGCCGGCGCTGCGCTTCCTGCACGATGTGGCACGCAATTGCGAGCAACAGGGACTGGCCGTCTCGATCTGTGGCGAAGCGAGCGGCGACCCGGTCAAGGCAGTCTGCCTGGCCGCCCTCGGCTTTACACAACTGTCGATGCCCGCTGCCGCCATCGGCCCGGTCAAGGAAACGATACGCAGCGTACACCTCAAGGAATTCGGGCACGCTCTTTGCAGACTGCTGAATGACGGAAACGGCGATCTTCGTAAGGAAATATTAGGCTTGTTCGTACAACAGGGAATTAATGCAGTTGCGAATTGATCGGCCACGAGGCCTGCTGTAGGTTGTTGAGGAATAGTGGGCGCCGTCGGCGTCTGCGCGATGACAAGAAGCTGGTAAGCCAGGAAGCCACAAAAGCCAGGAAGGGTGTTCGCACACGAATGTCGCAGGTCGAAGAAAGTTTCTCGAACACTTCCGGACTGACCGCCAGCCCAGCCCCCGGCATGGTTGAGACGCCGCGTCCTGCAACCGATGTGACGGAGCGTTCCGAAACGGAAATCGCCATGAGTGAGCTATGGAAATCGGGGTCGAAGGCGTTTTTCGATGCGCGCGACGATTTCCAGCCGCCCATGCCCGCCGGTCAGGCACTGCGCGCGATCCGTGAACACAGGGGCGTGGCGCTTTCGACCGTCGCGAAGGAGCTTCGCCTGGATCAACAATATTTCATGGCAATCGAGCGCATGGAGGTGGCCCGCGTTCCGCGTGGCTACCTGACAAAATATCTCGGCTCCTATGCCAGCTATCTCGGTCTGCCACGCGACGAAATCGTGACCGCCTACACCCGCGAATGCGGCGCCGTCGAAACGGTCGAGACACCCTCCCCGATTGTCTCGATGGAAGCGGAGACGACACCTGCCTGGAAGCGCCCAGCCGTGCTGGTCGCGGGCGCCCTTCCGGTCTGCGCGATTGTCGGCGCGATGTTCCTGGCGCTTGACCCGTCGGTACCGGGTGACACACCGCGCATCATGGCCGGCGAGCCGCTCGATGGCGCGCGCGAAAGCCTCTTTGCAGGCGGCACATTGCCGGAAGGCGCGATGAACAAGCCGTTTCCGCTGACCCTGACAGCGACACGCGAGGCCTGGCTCGAAGTGCGCGGAGCTGACGGGACAATCTTCCGCAGCCGCTCGATGAGCCCCGGCGAGACCTACCATCCGCGCATCGGCGCTGGCTGGACCGTCTCGGCGCGCGATGGCGGGGCGTTCGAATGGCGTCTCGGAGACGCCGTGATTGCCAGCCTCGGCCCCGAAGGCGGCGCGGTCTACGCCGCAAGTGTCGACAGCGCCGCAGCACGCGCAGCAGAAATTGCGGCTCCGGCCCTCGCCTCGGCCTCGCCCGGCAAGACGTCGCGATAACAGATCACGGTCAAGGGCTTTACCTGACAGCAACCGCCAACCAGATAGGTGGGTGAGACGCATTGCCTGCGGGAGGCCATCATGAGCAACAATCCCATTAGACCCTGGCGCTCCATCGAGCGGCGCAAGAGCCGGAAAATCCGGGTCGGCGCGCTGGAAGTCGGCGGCGATGCACCGATCTCCGTCCAGTCGATGACCAACACACCGACGGACAATCCAGGCGCCACGATCAACCAGATTCTCCAGCTTGAGGAGGCCGGCGCCGATATCGTCCGGGTATCGTGCCCCGATGAAGCTTCTACCGGTGCCCTGCGCGAGATCGTCAGGGGTGTCAGCGTCCCGATCGTGGCCGACATTCATTTCCATTATCGCCGCGGCATCGAGGCTGCCGATGCGGGCGCCGCCTGCCTGCGCATCAATCCCGGCAATATCGGATCGCCAGACCGGGTGCGCGAGGTGATCAATGCCGCGCGTGCCAATGGCTGTTCGATCCGGATCGGCGTCAATGCCGGGTCGCTCGAGCGCCATCTGCTGGAAAAATACGCCGAACCCTGCCCCGAAGCCATGGTGGAAAGCGCGCTGGACCATGCCCGCATCCTCGATGATCACGGCTTTCACGACTACAAGATCTCGGTGAAGGCATCGGACGTGTTCCTGACCGTGGCCGCCTATATGGCGCTTGCCGAGGCCACCGACGCGCCGCTGCATCTTGGCGTGACCGAAGCCGGCGCCCTGCGCGGGGGAACGGTCAAATCCTCGATCGGTCTGGGCTCGCTGCTCTGGGCCGGCATCGGCGACACGATCCGCGTGTCGCTGTCGGCCGACCCGGTTGAGGAAATCAAGGTCGGTTTCGACATT
>CAYXQV010000042.1:0-14281 GCA_964467505.1 uncultured Hyphomonadaceae bacterium
CCGTCGCGCACCAGTTCCTGGCCGCCCGGCGTGAAATGCACGACCTCCAGGCCCGCTCTGACGGCTTCTTCCGCCGCCTGGCGTGCGAATTCGCGGTCTCCGACAATGACGACATGATCGCTGAATTGTGTCCGCGCCCGCCATGTCAGGATGCTCTGCCAGAACAGCCGCACGACGACTTTCGCCAGCGTCAGGAAGAAGACCACCACCCCGAGCCATCGGGCGAGCACGAGCAAAGCGATCCCGAAGCCCGGCGCGCCGTCCTTGACATGCGGGCCTTCGATCGGGCGCGAATAGATTTCCGACAGCGTGTTGACCGAGATCGCCCTGTAAAGCGCTTCCTCCAGCCGGCCAAAGCCGACTTCGTTCGTTCGAAGGACGATCATCCAGCCGGCAAATGCCACTGCAATCGCGAACAGGCCAAGACCGAGGAGCACACCGATGGGCACGTCCCAGACGCCGCCGAAAACGCTGTGCGGGCGCCGCGGCGTTTTCGGGTCAGAGTGCCTGTCGCTGTTTTTCGCCATGGTCCGGTCCCCGTCCGGTTTCGCCCCTTACCGAAAGGTTAAGGCCACAAGCGCGCCTCCTGTCAACGCAGCTCTTGTCAGGCGAGCAGTGCAACGCAAAAGAAACCGGCCTCGTCCTGCCATGTGCGCTGAAGCTCCCAGCCGCCAGACCGCGCCAGTTCCCGCAGGCCCCCCAGCTCGAATTTCCGCGAAATTTCCGTGCGGATGCTTTCTCCGGCCTGAAATGCGAATGGCCGGCCGGCCACCTCCACCGGCTGATCGCGCAAGCTGACAAGGTGCATCTCGATGCGGCTGTCGGCATTGTTCCAGCGCGCCTCATGGGCGAAGGCCGACACATCGAAATCGCCGCCAAGCTCGCGATTGATACGGTGCAGGAGATTGAGGTTGAACGCTGCCGTCACGCCGCTCGCATCATCATAGGCCGGCACCAGTATGTCTGGCGATTTCTTCAGGTCGGCGCCAAGCAGGAAGCGTGCATCGCGGCCAAGTCCCCGCCGCGCTTCGGTCAGGAAGACCGCGATCTGCTCATCGGTCAGGTTGCCGATCGTGGAGCCCGGGAAGAAGCCGACCCGGCGCCCGCCACAATCGGGCAGGCCGGAAAGATCGGTCCGGCTCATGAAGTCTGCGGCGATTGGATGGATATCAAGACCGGGATAGTCCGCGCGCAGGCCGTCGGCCACCGTGGCGAGGAACGCCTCGGAGATATCGAGCGGCGCATAGGCGCAGGGCGCGTTCAGCGCATCAAGCAGGATCCGCGTCTTGACCGCCGCGCCTGCCCCGTATTCGACCAGCACGGCGCGCGGCCCGGCCTCGTTTGCGATCTGCGCCGCATTCGCCGTGAAAATCGCGGTTTCAGTGCGCGTGGGATAATATTCGGGCAGCTGCGTGATGTCCTCGAACAGCTGCGATCCGGTCTCGTCATAGAGCCAGCGCGAGGAAATCACCTTCGGCGTGCGCGCCAGACCGGCACAAACTTCTTCCAGGAAAGCCGGATCGGCCGCGTCGTGAATTGCCCGGCTCATTCAGCGTCCTCCGCCAGCCGCAAGCCGGAAAATTGCCAGCGTGTGTCAGGCGGAAAGAAGTTCCTGTAGCTTGCCCGGACATGGCCGGCAGGGGTGGCGCAACTGCCGCCGCGAAGCACCATCTGTCCGCTCATGAACTTGCCATTGTATTCCCCGACAGCCCCGCTGGCCGGGCGGAAACCGGGATAGGGCAGGAAGGCGCTGGCCGTCCATTCCCAGACATCTCCGAAAAGGCCGGCCGGTGCATCGCTGCGAGCGCTGGCCGGCTGTGGCGCCGGTCGAAGGCGGCCGGTGTCGGCAAGGTTGCCGTCGGCGGCGTGCAGGCAAGCGGCCAGTTCCCATTCTGCCTCGGTCGGCAGGCGCTTTCCGGCCCAGCGCGCAAAGGCCTCGGCCTCGAAGTAGCTGACATGGCAGACCGGCGCGTCCGGATCGACAGGCTGGTAGCCGCGAAGTGTCATCGACCAGTATTCGCCGTCCTCCAGCTGCCAGTACATCGGCGCCCACCATCCATGCTCGCGCACGGCTGAAATGCCGTCTGAAAGCCACAGCGCCGGGCTGGAATAACCGCCAGCCTCGATGAATTCCATCCATTCGCCATTCGTGACCGCCCGGCCCGCAAGGCGAAAAGGAGCGATCAGGACCTGGTGACGCGGCGTTTCACAGTCGAACGCGAATCCCTCGCCTGAATGGCCGATCTCGACCACGCCGCCCTCGAAGTCGAACCATGACAGCCCGTCACCAGGCGATGGCTGCAACGCCAGAGGGGCCGGATCGCGAAAGGCCGGATGCAGGGGGTTTTGTGCGAAAAGGTGGAGGATATCGGTGAGGAAGAGTTCCTGATGCTGTTGTTCATGGTGCAGGCCGAGCCGCGTCAGCGCCTCCACCTCAGCACCGCCTACAGATGCCAGGAGCCTCTCCATATGCGCATCGACATGAGCGCGGTAAGCCATCACGCCATCGAGATCGGGACGCGTGATCAGGCCACGGCGTGGGCGCGGATGACGCAGCCCGGCGCCCTCATAGTAGGAATTGAAGAGATAGCCGAATTCCGGGTCGAACACGTCATAGCCGGGCAGGTGAGGCTCCAGCAGGAAGGTCTCGAAGAACCAGCTCGTATGCGCAAGGTGCCATTTTGCCGGGCTGGCATCCGGCATGGACTGCGCCGTCGCATCGCCATCGGAGAGCCCGCGCGCGAGGTTCCGCGTGGCGTCGCGCACGCTACGAAAATCGGCGGCCTGGTCGCCTATGTCTGCGGCATAAGCCGGATGGGTGTGCGTCATCACTGCCTCCCTTTAAAAAAGATACTAGAAGTGCGATCAGGCTTCGGCCACCCGCAACATGAGAAAATTCCCGGCCTGGCAGGCCTTGCTCTGGCCCTGTACGTCGGAAATCGTCATAAGTTCCATGAGGAACAAAATCCGGACCGGGAGTAAAAGTGTCTTGAGCAAGATCCATATTCACAGCGGCGACCTTCCTGACGGGATCGACCTTGGCCGCCAGATCGCCGTCGACACCGAGGCGATGGGGCTCAATCCGTTCCGCGACGCGCTCTGCGTGGTCCAGTTGTCGGCCGGCGATGGCACGGCCCACGTCGTCAAGCTTGACCGCAGCTATGACTGCCCCGTGCTCAAGGCACTTCTCAGTGATCGTTCGAGGCTGAAGATCTTTCACTTCGGGCGTTTCGACATAGCAATGATGAAGCACTGGCTGGGCGTCACATGCGCGCCCGTCTGGTGCACGAAGATCGCGTCAAAGCTTGCCCGCACCTATACAGATCAGCATGGTCTCAAGCATGTCGCCCGCGAAATTGCCGGTATCGACCTGTCCAAGGCGCAGCAAAGCTCGGACTGGGGCGCACCAGAGCTGAGCGACGCGCAGCTGGAATATGCAGCATCCGACGTGCTGCACCTGCATGCCATAAAGGCCGGGCTCGAGGCGATGCTCGAACGCGAAAACCGCACCGCCCTGGCGCAGGCCTGCTTCGATTTCCTGCCGGTGCGCGCCGAGCTTGACCTCGCCGGCTGGGCCGACAGTGACATTTTCGCCCACGGGGGCTAAGCGGCTGAGACATGTGCGACGTGACCAAAGCGTCATGGCAAGGGTGCTTTCACTCAATGCCATGTTTGTCTAAGGAAAGAAGTCGAGACATTCTGCGGATGGAGCGCAAACAACAGCCATGAGCGCCGAAACCCCCGCCAGTGCCGGTGAATTTGCCTGGGCCCCGCGCCGCCAGCTGACGCTGGCACAGGCGCGACGACGCTCCGATATCGTGCGGCTGCTCAGGATGGTCTTTGTCGCCTGCGCGGCGATCTCGATCGGGCTGCTGGCCGGGCATCTGGTGCGAAATGCCGTGGCGGGCCTGTCGGGTGAGCGCAAGGCGTTCCGCTCGAATGAAATCGTCACCATGATCAATCCGCGTTTCACAGGCAGGGATACCGGCGGGCGGGCCTATGTCATCACGGCAGACAGCGCCCAGCGCCAGCGTGCCAACGAGAACATTGTCGATCTCGTCAATCCGAAACTGGTCGATGACCTGGGAAGCGAGGTCACCGCGCCGGAGGGGGTCTATCACCGCTCCAGCGGGATCCTTGATCTTTACAGGGATGTGCGGGTCGCCGACGGTGCAGGTTACCGCTTTCGCACAACCGAGGCGCGTTATTACATCGCGGAGTCAAGGATCGTCGGAGGTGAACCCTTGCGCGGGACGGGTCCGGTCGGCGATATCCGCTCTGACAGTTACGAGATACTCGACAATGGGGACGTGATAAACTTCCGCGGGAATGTCGAAATGACTTTCGTGCCGAAAGAAAAGCCGACAGAAATATCCGGCACGCCACCCCTGCCACCGGGAAATGTCGAAGACGAGGACACTGATCACAATGAAGGCTGACTCAATCCTGCGAAGGGTCGCGCTGGCGGCCTGCATGTGCGCTGCAGCGCCCCTGGCGAGCGCCCAGTTGTCGTCCGAAGGCGGGCCGATCCGGGTGAATGCTGACAATTCGTCGGTTTACGAGCGCGAACAACGCGTCGTGGTGATCGGCAATGTCGACATCATCCAGGGCGATGCGCGCCTGCGGGCCGACAAGGTGACCTTGAACTACGCCAGTCGCGATGGAGGCCAGCCAGCAGGACTTGGCGGCGGCTTCGGCGATATCGACAAGATGTTCGCTGACGGCAATGTCTTCTATGTCACCCCTGATCTCAAGGCGACCGGGGACGCCGGCACATATGACGCGAAAACCGATACGATCACGCTGACCGGGGAAGTCGTCCTGGTGCGCGGTGAGGATGTCGCGCGCGGCGAACTGCTGGTCATCGATGTGGTGGAGGGGCGCTCAACACTTCGCGGTGGCGAGGGACGCGTGCAGATGCTGATCATCCCAGGTCAGGATAACGCCGGCGAACCAACGCCGGCGCAGTAGCAAAACCGCTGGTTCCCGGCAATTGGCCGGAGTGCGATAAAGCGATCTTAAGCAAGGCCGGGCTAGAAGCTGAGTTCAGGGGCAACAAGTGGCTGTGGTGAGGAGATGATGATGACGCAAAGCTCTGAAGGCCTGTTAGTCGAAGGGCTCGGCAAGAGCTTTGGCAAACGTCAGGTCGTGCGTGATGTCTCCGTTCGCCTCGCGCGCGGCGAGATTGTCGGGCTGCTCGGCCCCAATGGTGCTGGCAAGACGACCTGTTTCTACATGATCATGGGACTGATCGGCGCGGATGCCGGTTCGATCCGGATTGACGGAGAGGATGTCACCTCGCTGCCAATGTACCAGCGCGCACGGCTCGGCATGGGTTACCTGCCGCAGGAAGCGTCGATCTTCCGCGGCATGAGTGTGGAGGAGAATGTCCTCGCCGTGGTCGAATTGTTCGAGCGCAATCGCGCGAAACAGAATGAACAGGTCACTGCACTGCTTGACGAGCTGCATATCGGCCATTTGCGCAAACAGTCGGCAACGTCCCTGTCGGGCGGCGAGCGCCGGCGTGTCGAGATCGCGCGTGCGCTCGCCTCGCGGCCAAGTTTCATGCTGCTTGACGAGCCGTTCACGGGGATCGACCCGCTGGCGATCACGGATATTTCCGACCTTGTGCGTTACCTCAAGAAGCGCGGACTTGGCGTGCTGATCACCGACCACCAGGTGCGCGAAACACTGGAAATCGTCGACCGCGCCTATGTCATGTTCGACGGAGAGGTGCTCTTCGACGGCCCGCCAGACATGGTGCTGCGCAACGAGGATGTGCGGCGCGTCTATCTCGGCGACAGGTTTGCGGCATAGAATCATGAGCATCAGACAGCGCCTCGACCTTCGCCAAAGCCAGTCCCTGGTCATGACGCCGCAGCTCCAGCAGGCGATCAAGCTGTTGCAATTGTCGAATATGGAGCTTGCCGAATTCGTCGAGGCGGAGATCGAACGCAACCCGTTGCTGAAAGCGGGTGAGGGCGAGGACGCAAATGATGCCACCCCGGATGTGTCCGCAACCGAACGCGACAGCCTGACACTTGATGAAAACAGCGGCCTGAACGAAGCGCGCGAGGCACTTGATGCGCCCAGTGAGGATGTTTTCGAGTCCGGCACCGGTTCGGACCTGCCTTCACTTGCAGCGGCCGCAAGCGGCCCGTCGGCCCAGACCGACTGGTCCGGGGTCGGCGCGGGCGCAAGCGGAGAGGATTTCGATTTCGAGGGCGTCGCCAGGCGCGAGACGAGTCTTCGCGATCATTTGCGCAACCAGCTCAATCTCGCCAATCTCGATCCTGCAGATCGGTTGATTGCAGCCCGCCTTATCGACGAAACCGATGACGGAGGCTATTGCCGGACGGATCTGTGCGAGGTGTCCGATGCACTTGGCGCCGATGAGGCCAGCGTCGCGCGGATACTGGAATTCTGCCAGGGGTTCGATCCGACCGGCGTGATGGCCCGCTCGCTTCCAGAGTGTTTGCGGCTGCAACTCATCGAGCGGGACCGGTATGACCCGGCCATGGCTGCAATGGTCGAACAGCTTGATCTCGTCGCGCGGTTCGACCTGCGCGCGCTGAGCGAAGCCTGCGGCGTCGACCAGAACGATATTCGCGACATGATCGAGGAATTGCGCAATCTCACGCCGCGTCCCGGCTCCGGCTTTGCCAGCGATGCCACGATTGGCGTGGCCCCGGATGTGTTCGTGCGGGAGCTGCCGGACGGGCGTTTCGCGGTCGAACTCAATTCCGAGACGCTTCCGCGGGTGCTGATGGACAAGGCGTATTATGCCGAAGTCTCGTCCCTGCCGATGCGCGAGAATGACAAGGAGTTCATCTCCGAATGTGCGGCGAATGCGACCTGGCTGATCAAGTCGCTCGACCAGCGCGCGCGCACGATAATGAAGGTGGCGAGCGAACTCGTTCGCCAGCAGGATGCCTTCTTCGCGCATGGCGTGGCGCACCTGCGCCCGCTCAACCTGAAACAGGTCGCAGACGCCATCGAGATGCACGAATCAACGGTCAGCCGCGTCACATCCAACAAGTACATGTCGACGCCGCGTGGACTGTTCGAGCTCAAATACTTCTTTTCCGCATCGATCCCGGCAACCGGCGGGGGCGAATCCCATTCCGCCGAGGCGGTGCGCTATCGAATAAAGGGGCTGATCGAGAAAGAGACCCCGGGCAACATCCTGTCGGACGACCAGATCGTCGAGATACTGACGGGTTATGGTGTTGAGATTGCAAGGCGGACTGTAGCGAAGTATCGCGAAAGCCTCGGCATTGCGTCCTCTGTCCAGCGCCGGCGCCGCCTGCGCCAGATCGCCTAGGTCGCTGACAAAGACCTGCCGGGCCGTTTTGCGTTTTTTCCGATTTGGGCGCACGGTGGGACCAGTCATTCCATAGTCACGGAGTACCAAATTGCAGATCAATATCGCAGGCAAGAACATGCAGCTGGGCGAAGCCCTTCAAGAGCGGATCTCAGCGGGTCTCGAAGCAGCGGTGACCAAATATTTCGACCGGACCGGCGATGCCCATGTCACCGTCACCAGGGAAGGGCACCTGTTCGAGGTCGATCTCAATGTCCATCTGCCTTCCGGGATCATACTGCAGGCCGTCAACCAGGGCGACGAGCCTTATGGCGCGCTTGAAGGTGCGCTTGGAAAGATCGAGAAGCGCGTTCGCCGCTACAAGCGCCGCCTGAAAGATCACCACCGGCCCGGGCGCCAGCCCTTTCCGGCCGAGGCGGCCAGCACGTTCATCCTGCAATCAAGCGACGAGAGCGACGAGGATGATGCGCCCGACTGGGCGCCGCTGGAAAACGGCGCTGACGAGAATCCGCTGACAGTCGCCGAAAGCAATGCCCCGATCCGCACGATGACCGTATCGGAAGCGGTGATGCAACTGGAACTCGGGGAGTCTCCGGCCTTGATGTTTCGCAATGCCCGGCATAAGGGACTGAACATGGTTTATCGCCGTCCAGACGGGCATATTGGCTGGGTCGATCCCAGCGTGGTCGAAACCAGCTGAGTTCGCAAACGAACCGATCGGGAACCCTTCATGGCTATCGATTTATCCTCCCTGCTGGATGGCGGGGTGATTCTCCCACTTGATGAAGCCGCCAGCCGAAAGCAGGCAATCCTGATGCTCGCCGATGCGCTGGCCGAGAAGTTCGGCGAAACGGTTGATGCCCGGGTGATTGTCGATGCCGTGATGGAGCGCGAGCAACTGGGATCGACCGGTGTTGGCGACGGGGTGGCCATCCCGCACGCGCGGCTCAAGCAGGTCGAGGTCCCGACCGGAGGGTATCTGCGCCTGCAGGATGGCGTGGACTTCGATGCCGTTGACGAGCGCCCCTGCGATATCGTTTTCATGCTGCTCGCGCCGCTTGCGTCAGGCGCAGACCACCTGCGCGCACTGGCGCAGGTCAGCCGCGCACTCAGGCAGGCGGCATTGCGCGACCAGCTTCGCAAGGCAACGACACCGGGCGACGTGCGCGCGATCCTTTGCCCGACATCGTCCAGCGTATCGGCCGCCTGAGCCGTCAGCCCGCGGCCGGGCGGGACAATTTCCCGGACGCACTGGAAAATTTGTGCGCACGCCCCTTCCCAGAGAGGTCGGGAAATGCGATAGGCTAGCGCTCAGGCGAGCAATGGGTGCTAGCTGGTGCTGGACGACATCCCGGCCCACGCTGAACACTTGTCGCCCTCCCCACCAGACCGGCCCTTTTCGGGCTCACACGAAACACGCCCTGCGGGGTGAACGAGAGAGACTTATTGACGATGTCGATCACAACGGAACGCAAGACCGAACTGATCCAGAAATTCGCCCGCGAAGAGGGTGATACCGGCAGCCCCGAAGTGCAGGTGGCGATCCTTACCGAAAGGATCACGAACCTGACCGAACACTTCAAGACCAATGCGAAGGACAACCATTCGCGCCGGGGCCTGCTGAAGATGGTGGCCACGCGCCGCAAGCTGCTTGACTATGTCAGGCGCAAGGATGAGGGGAGATATCTCAGCCTCATCAATGAATTGGGCATCCGCCGCTAGCGGGCCCGATCAGACCCGCCGCGCCATGGGGGCCGGCGGGTTTTTCGTATGCCAATGAAAGACGAAACGCATGTTCGACAAACACACTGTGTCGCTGGAATGGGCCGGCCGCACGCTGACGATCGAGACCGGGCGCATGGCCCGACAGGCCGACGGAGCCGCTCTGATAACCTATGGCGACACGACATTGCTCGCCACGGCGGTTTACAGCAAGCAGGCCAAACCCGGCCAGGATTTCCTTCCGCTGACGGTGAACTATCAGGAAAAATACTACGCATCCGGACGGATCCCCGGTGGTTTCTTCAAGCGCGAAGGCCGCCCGACCGAAAAGGAAACGCTGACCTCGCGGCTCATCGACCGCCCGATACGCCCGCTTTTCGTGAGCGGCTTCAAGAACGAGATCCAGGTAGTTCTCACCGCGATCTCATATGATCTCGAAAACGATCCCGACATTATCGGCATGATCGGCGCGTCAGCCGCGCTGGTCCTGTCGGGCGCGCCGTTCCTCGGACCGATCGGTGCAGCGCGCGTCGGCTACAGGGACGGCGAATATGTGATCAACCCGCTGGTGGATGACCTTGCCGAATCGCAGCTCGACCTGGTCGTGGCCGGCACCGCCGACGCGGTGATGATGGTTGAGTCCGAAGCGAAGGAACTGCCCGAAGATGTCATGCTGGGCGCAGTCATGGCCGGTCACGAGGCCATGCAGCCGGTGATTGATGCGATCATCGAACTGGCTGAAAAGGCGGCCAAGGAGCCGTTCGACTTCGAGCCGGAAGACCTTTCCCAGGAACTCGCCGCAATTCAGAAACTGGTCGGCAAGGATATCGAGAAGGCCTACCTGATCACGGAAAAGCTGGAGCGCCAGGAGGCTCTCGGCGCGGCCCGCGACAAGGCGGCCGAACAGCTCGTGGCCTCAAGCGACGATGGCGAGGGTATGAGCGCGCAGGTGTTCAAATCTGCCTTCAAGGCCGCTGAGGCTGCCGTCGTCAGGGGATCGATCCTGAAGACCGGAAAGCGCATCGATGGCCGCGGTCTTTCCGATGTCCGACCGATCCTTGCCGAAGCCGGCGTCCTGCCGCGCACACATGGTTCGGCGCTGTTCACGCGCGGCGAGACACAGGCCCTGTGCGTGGCCACGCTGGGTACGTCCGATGATGAGCAGTTCATCGACGCCCTGCACGGCACCTACAAGTCGCGCTTCATGCTGCACTATAATTTCCCTCCTTATTCGGTTGGCGAAGCCGGGCGCATGGGCGGGACCTCACGGCGCGAGACAGGCCACGGCAAGCTCGCATGGCGCGCGCTGCACGCGGTCCTGCCGGCCAATGAGGACTTCCCCTACACGCTGCGCCTGGTTTCGGAGATCACCGAGTCCAATGGCTCATCCTCCATGGCGACGGTGTGTGGCAGCTCACTGGCGATGATGGATGCCGGCGTGCCGATCACGCGCCCGGTTTCGGGTATCGCGATGGGCCTGATCAAGGAAGATGATGGCGTGGCCGTGCTGTCGGACATTCTCGGCGACGAGGACCATCTCGGCGATATGGACTTCAAGGTGGCCGGCACAGAGAAAGGTATCACGTCTCTGCAGATGGACATCAAGATCGCCGGTATCACGCGTGAGATCATGCAGACCGCACTCGACCAGGCCAAGGGCGGGCGGATCCACATTCTCGGCGAGATGGCAAAGGCCCTCGATACCACCCGCGAGAGCATGTCTGAACATGCCCCGCAGATGGAAATGATCCAGGTGCCGGTCGACAAGATCCGCGAGGTCATCGGGTCTGGCGGCAAGACGATCCGTGAGATCGTCGACTCCACCGGCGCGAAGGTGAATATCGAGGATGATGGCTCGGTGCAGATTTCCGCGCTCGATCGCAAGTCCATCGATGCCGCGATCAAACGTATCCGGGAGTTGACCGCGGAGCCGGAAATCGGCGAAATCTATCAAGGCACGGTCGTGTCGGTGAAGGATTTCGGCGCCTTCGTGAACTTCTTCGGTCCGAAAGACGGCCTCGTGCATGTCTCGCAAATGGCCCGCGAACGCGTCAAGCACCCCTCCGACCTCGTGAAGGAAGGCGACAAGATCTTCGTGAAACTCATGGGGTTTGACGAACGCGGCAAGGTGCGCCTGTCGATGAAGGTCGTCGACCAGGAAACAGGCGAAGCGGTCGAAACTGCGGATGCTGACGAAGAATAAGCCGATACGCGCTAAAACCGAAATCTGGGAGAGGGCCACCTTCGGGTGGCCCTTTTTTTGTCCGTTTTCGCGCGATTCCGCATTCCTGGCATGCGCCTGAAAGTGTTCGTTTTTCCGGATTTATATCTGTATACTGATTAAAAAAATCGTCCGGTCAGGGACGTTTTTGATTGACATAAAACTGTCACATACGCCATCTTCCGACTTATGTTACAGTTTTATGACAAACCATGGTCGATCTCGGTGCTGGCTTTTGCGGCACTCTCGACCCCGCTTGCAGCCGCAGACAGTGCCGAAGCCCCGCCAGCCCATGTCTGCAATCCTGGCGATGGTTATGGCGTCAGTCTTGGCGATTACACCGGCGAGGCGCGCGCCTGCCTCGACCAGACCAGCGATGCTGGCCTGCAGGCAAAAACCTCTGATGTGCGCATGCTGATCCAGAGAATCCGTGAAAAGGCGGGTGTTGACGGACACAGCGAGCATGCCAGCCTTGACGCCGCTGCACGCATGCATGCGCTCGACATGGCGGCGCGCGGCTTCGCCAGCCACAGCGATCTTGAAGGCCGCGGCCATGAGCAGCGGATCCGCGCGATGTCCCGACAGCTTGTCTTCGGTGCGCTGGGAGCCAACATCACGATTGTTGATGGCGATGCCAGCGCTGTCGACATCTACAACGCGCTCATTGCCGACGAGATCAGCCAGAAAAACCTTTTCCGAGACGTCTTCACCCATGCCGGACTGGGTCTCGCAAAGACCGATGGCCGCATTTACGCGGTCCAGCTGTTTGCGCAGGTCGACGGGGAGCTTTCCCACTCGTTGCCCGTCCGGCCACCAGCCCTGGCCGACATTTCCGTCAGCTTCGTCGACAGCGGGTTCGAGATGGAAGGCTGGCGGATTGAGGATCGTGGAGGCTGGACAATTGCCCGCGGCAAGGCCCCCCGGCTCAACAGTGCGGCACTCGGCGATACCACCGGCTACCTGACGCTCCAGGCGCGCAGGGGCACCGACATCTATTCGCTCAAGGGCCCTGCCGTTTCGGCGAAATGACAAGGGTCGGAATTGACATGACACCGCAGGGTGGGGCGAGCCCCTCTGCTGACCCACCTCTACATCGATGTCATGTCCTGTGCCCGGCCACCTCCAGCATGGCCGGGCACCCTCTTTTTTCCCGGCAAAATTCAGCCGCCGCCGCGCGGATGGGAAGCGGCATGAACCGCGCGCAGGTGCTCGCTGTCGACGCCGGTATAGATCTGTGTCGTGGAAAGGCTGGCATGCCCGAGCAGGGTCTGGATCGCGCGCAGGTCGGCGCCATTGGCCAGAAGGTGGGTTGCAAATGCATGGCGCAAAGCATGCGGGGTCGCGGTTTCAGGAAGGCCGAGCGCAGCGCGCATGATCTGGACCCTGAGCTGGATGATCCGTGCCCTGAGCGGTCCGCCCTTCTGACCTCGAAACAGCGGCGCGTCGGCGGCGAGGTGAAACGGCGCGCTCTGCGCATAGGCGTCGACTGCGGCACGCACTGCCGGGATCAACGGGACAATCCGTATCTTGCCGGCCTTCCCCCTGACCCGCAGTCGCTCCGGCGCCGGTGTGTCAGCCCCGGTAAGTGCCAGCGCTTCGGAGATCCGCAGGCCCGCCCCGTAAAGCAATGACAGGACCGCTGCATCGCGTGCGCACACCCAGGCCGGTGCATCGGTTTCGCTGGTTGCGCTGACCATCTCGCGCGCAGCGGGCACCGAGACAGGACGCGGCAGGCGGCGCGGGCGGCGTGGCCCTTCCATAAGCGCAATTTCCGCATTGGCATGGCCATGTGCGCGGTCCAGCCAGCGATAGAATGTCCGTATGGCTGAAAGGCTGCGCGCGATCGAGGCGTCACAAAGGCCATCATTGCGCCGTGCCGCGAGAAATCCGCGGATATCCCTTTCGCCAAGCCCGGCCAGCTGCGCGATCCCGGGCGGCTCGCCCAGATGGCCGCACAGGAAGCCGAAAAAGGCCGCGAGGTCCTGACGATAGGCGATCACCGTATGCGATGCCAGGCGGCGTTCATCGGCGATATGGACCAGGAAATCATCCAGCAGGTTCATCATGGCGGCAAGTCTGGCGCCACTGGGTTAAGCCTTGGTGTCAGCCAGGCAGGACGGCTGTCAGCAGGGAAACAGCCCTGAGCCCGACCCATCGCGAAGCAAAGCGCAGCGGGGGTCAAAAGAAAAATCCCTGAGCGCGACCCATCGCGAAGCGGGGGTCAAAATGAGGATGGTGCCCCCGGCCCGACTCGAACGGGCACTGCCGCAAGGCAAGCGGATTTTGAATCCGCCGCGTCTACCGGTTCCGCCACGGGGGCAGGCGACACAGGCGATGCCTTTGTGCGCAAGGCTTGTCAATTGTCTCGACGCCGCGCTCAAACCTCGCTAATTGCCCGATCATGACTGTACACGCTCGCCCTCGCACTCTCCTGCAGTCCATTGAGGCCATGTCCGAGGAGGCCGGGCCCGAGGGGTTTTCCCTGCGCCAGATCATGGACCGGCTCGACGAGCGCGCCTTCGGGGCGATGCTTTTCGTCCTGGCGCTGCCCTGCTGCGTGCCATTTCTATATCTTGTTCCGCAGATTGTATCGCTGCCGATGATGGCACTTGCCGCACAGATGGCCTGGGGACGTGAAGAGCCGTGGCTGCCGACACGGCTGGCGGCCCGCAAGATCGACCGGCACGGGCTGATGAACACGGCGCGCGGCGGAAGGAAATGGTTTGGCTGGGTCGAGGCCATTGCCCGCCCGCGCCTGACCTTTCTGACAGGTGCGGGGTCTGAACGGGTGATCGGCGCAGTGCTCTGTGTGTTCTGCGCCTCCATCCTCGTGCCATTGCCGATGACCAATACGGTGCCTGGATTTGCCGTGGCCCTGGCCAGTTTCGGGCTCATCCAGCGCGATGGCCTGCTGGTCATCGTCGGGCTGGTACTGGGCAGTGTATGGGTTTCCTTCCTCGTCACCGTCGCAATTGTCGGCCTTGACACGCTGCGCGGCCTGATCGGGGCCTAGC
>CAYXQV010000043.1:0-6538 GCA_964467505.1 uncultured Hyphomonadaceae bacterium
AACGGGGTGATTCACGTCATCGACAAGGTCATCCTGCCTGCGCAGTAAGCGCTGAAAGGTCTCGAAACCAAGCTCCGTCGCGCCAGCTGACTTCCCCCGGCGCGGCGGAGCCGGGCCGAAGCAGTGCAAAACTATGCGACTGCCGGCTCGGCCAACTCCCCTTCGTCTTCGTCATGCGCGCCCGGCGCGCCGGGGAGCATGGCGGCGGCGCCCGACACGGCATTCCGCTGCATGGTCAGGGCCGCACGAAGAGCGGCTTCGTCAATCACCCGTGCATCTGCAAAAAGATCAATCATTCGTTCCAGGTTTGCAGCCCAGTGTGCACCGCCCCCAGCCGGCAGCTCGCCTTTCGCCAAGGCCTGCCAGGACGTGTCGGGCATTTCCACATGCGGCAGGTCCCATGAGAGGGTCTTCAGTCCCGCCTTTCCAGCGAGCACGCGCATGCGCTTCCAAAAGGTCATGTAATCGACCCCATCAACCGTCCGGGTCTCCCACGGATTGATCCCCGGAATGTCGAGGATCAGGTCAGCGGCAAGCCCGTAATTGTGCATCGAGCGCCAGACACCCGCATTGCTCACGATGTTGCCGGGCCGGGTGCGTCCCTGCTCGAACAGGTGCGACTGGCGCTCTGGCGTGCGATAGGCTTCGAAGAGCTTGAATTTCAGGCCCTTTTCCTTGCAGGCCTCCAGCAATTGCGAGACCCTTCCCGCCAGGCGCTCATGCAGTTCGTCAAAATGGCGCCGCGCGGTCGTCGGCGGTGTGAGGGAATGGAGTACCGAAACCACTTGTGCCCGCGGGCGCGGGGCAGGAGCAGGCTGAGGCGGGGTGACAGCCCTGAGATGGGCACTGGCGCTATAGCCTTCTGCAACATAATCACCGGAGAAATGCGCCCGGATGCGATACCAGCTTTCATTCCAGACCTGGTTATCCAGTCTTTCCACCCGCATCCCCAGCGGCATTGCAACAATCCGTTCGCTGTCGGCTGACGGAAAACGCCGGATCACCAGTCCGCTGGCGGCGGTCACTTCCAGGAGTTGCATCGCGAGCCCTCAAAAAAAAGTCGACAAGTTCACTCGATTGTGAACGATAGATTAACATCCGTCCAGAAGTCGTTGCGGGAGATCGTGCAGAACCATGTCGTTTCTGATCGCACTTGTCGCATTCGCCGCTGTGATTGCCGTCTATTCCACGATCGTCACAGTCATCGTCGAGGCTGTTCACAAGGTCTTCGGGCTGCGAAGTGCCGGCCTGTCGGAAATGCTCCGGACCTTCTATGATAGCAAGCTGGCAAGGCTCCAGCCGGGCGACACCCCGCCAGAAGCCCAGGCGCCGATCGGCCAGCATTCCGAACGCGCCTCTCCCCAGGCGCGCGATTTCGCAAATTCGATGACCCGGCGCGCGCCATCAGAAAGCCTGAGGCCCTGGTATATCCGCAGATGGCCACTTGTCGGGCGCATATTGTCGTCGAAAAACCAGCGCATGACGACATTGCAGTTCATCGAGAGGCTGGCGGAGACGCCGCAAGGCGCGGCGCTGGCCTATCATGACCGGCCGGGCATGCGCGCTGCGCTCGGTGCGGCAGCCTATGAGTATGAACGCCTGGGAGAGGCGCAGGGCGAATATTTCAAATCACGCGCAAACCTGATTTCCGTTGCGACGGGGGTCCTTGTCGCACTTGTCGTGAACATCGATGCGATTGCGCTCTACAAGGAGCTTTCGGCCAATGCGCTGCTGTCCTCGCAACTCACCCAGGTCGTGAATGCCTCCAGGTTCGAGGCCAGCGGCGAGACCGGCGCCGACCCCGAAATCGCGAGCCTGATCTCGCAGGTGTCGCGCCAGTCAGGCGGCTTCAGCCAGCTCGGTGTGCCGGTGGGCCGGGCTATGTTTCCCCATTGCGAGGGACATACCGAATTCGGCAGCGACGCCTTGAAATCGCAGTATCGCGACATGCGCTGCGGTCTGGAAGACCAGAGACGGGCCAACGACACCTGGAAGGAGTCCTTTGGCGAATTCGTCACCTCCCGACCCGGCGCCGCCGAAGCCGGCAGCATCGAGAAAATTGGCTACTGGTTCCAGTATCGCGGCAAGCGTATTGCCGCCATCGGCAATAATCCCGGCACCTTCGCTTTTTGGGCTGTCGGCGTTCTGATTGCTGGCGGACTGCTCGGTCTTGGCGCGCCCTTCTGGTTCAAGCTGTTCTCGCGCGCGGCAGCAATTGTGGCACCCGCCGCGCGCGCCACGCTGGCGGCCAATGCCGCGCCGACGCGCACTGCGCCGGTCACACCGCAGCCGCCAACCGTGCGCACCATCCGGAACGGGCAGACCGAGGACCCCGATGAGCTCGAACGCGGCTTTCTCATGGTGCTCGGGCGGGGCGCCGAGGCTTTTGCCGCGCCAACCGACCAGGAAATAACCGGCAATACGCCGCCGCCCGGGCGCGAATACGGGACCCGCCCACCGGAAATCCCACCCCGCGCCTGACCGCGCCGGCAAAACAGGAGTTGAATGATGCTGGCCAGTGCAAATGCCATCGGACTTGTCCAGGCCGCGTTTGCGCTCGCCGGCACGATCCGCACCCGCATGGAAACGGCGCGGATGCTCCGCCCGATCAGCATGGTCCTGCAGCCCGTACCGATGCCCGACCCGCTCGACTTTGTGCGTGTTCATCTTTCGGACGACAGTATCTTCGGCCAGACCGGGCCCCATTCGCACATTCGCACGGATTTTTCGGACGCTTTCTGGGTCGGCGAGGATGGCAGCCACCATGTCCGCCAGGAAGCCCCGCTTGCGCGCCAGTCAGCGCTTGTGGATTCCGTCATCGAGCTGCGGCGCGACTTCTGGACCGGGCCGGATGACATCGCCCGCAACCGGCTGGAGGTCTACGCCCTGAAATCGTGGACCGGGCCGGGTGATGCGCGGCGCAGCCGCAACGAGCTGATCCTGTCACTCGCGCAGGCGGGCCTTTCCTTTCTCGATTACCGGGTCGATGCGCTGGGTCTGAGCGGCAAGGCCGAAGCCGTGGTCGGCGCGGTGGCGCAGGGGCTGGACACCTGGCTCGACACACACAGCGAGCAGTTCATAGAGCACGCCTTCACACAGGGCATGACGCGGCGCGTGCTGGAGACACTTGTCACAACCAGCCTGACAATTGCCTCCGACAGGCCGGAACTCTTCTCGCAAGAAGACCACGTCCAGGCGCTGGTCGGGGCCGTGGCCGAGCCGCTTCGCCAGGTCAATGCGCAGGACGCGACCAGCATGCTGGGGATCAGCGAGCGGATCGAAAGGCTGCGTACGGCCGTTCGCGGGCCGGTCAGCCTTCGCGTGCTGGAAACGCTGCACGAGCGGCGCGACGACTTTTTCGGTGACGACTATCCGCAAAGGGACAAGGCGGCTGGCATTGTCACGGAGGCGCTGTTTGCCTCCTTCGTGGCCGAAGCGCGTGAGATGGGCGGCGTCAGCGGCGTTTTCCGGCAGGGCTTCATGCAACGGATCTATCCGACACTGCTCGATGCCGTATCGGCGGCGCCGGAGGCCTTTGTGAAAGGAACCGGCGCGCATGTGGCGCTGGGGCGCGACCTGCTGAAGCAGTACGCAAATGCCATATCGCAGCATAACCGTCTGGCCGAACGCCCGGAACTGGCCGGCGAGCTGATGCGTATCGGGATCGAGCTGACACGCCAGCATGCGCGAAGCTACCTGGTCGACGAGGCGCGCGGCGCGCTGGCGCGCTGGCAGGACAGCGCAAGTGCGCGCACCCTGGCCGCTGGCGACGCAGATGAGCCGTGGAGCGTGCTTGGGGTGAAGATTGCCTCGCATATCGGCGAGACGATGATCGCAACCTATGCCGAGCAAGGCCCGGCGATTGACGATATCTTCGCCCGCCTCGATACCGGCCTCCTGCTCGAGCTTGTCGGAATGATCGCGGACAAGGCGGCGACGACGCCGGGCATGATCCTGCCCGATGACATCAATCCCGAACTCAGCCGCATCGCACAGGGCGTTGCTGCCTTCATCGCCAGCGAGCATGCCGGCCTGCTCAGCCGCGCCGACTGGAAACGCGTTTCGGCAGAGGCTGTCTCGCTGGCCATGCAGAACCCGCAAGCCCTGTTCAGCCTCGATGCGGCAAATCCCGGCGATTATCTCGCCGTCGCCGTTGTTCGCACCGTCCTGGAATCGACCCGCTCTGGCCTGTCGCAACAGTCGACAGGTCGCGGAGCCGGCCAGCTTGCCTTTGGTGCGACACTTGCCGGTGCCCTGACGGCGACGCTGAAAGCGGCGGCGGGGAATGCACGCGGGCTGGCGCGCGCCGAAAGCCTTGGCGCGATCGGACTGTTCATGCAGCGGCTGAACGCCCTGGCGACATCACGCAACGGACCTGATGGGCCGGGCCTTTCGGCAGGTGACTGGCTGAAGGCCTTCCAGTTCCATATCGCGCGCGTCATCGCCACCGGGAACGGGAATATCCCCGACGCCCAGCTGATTGCTATTATCGATAGACAGGCACCCGCGCTCGCCGACGCAAACAGCAACCCGCCTCCTGCCCCGCCCGCAGCGTCCACCGTCCCGACCGGCGCCCCGCCAGCCGGGCAGCCTGCGCCCGCAACCGATCCGCTGATCCACCCCGTTCCCCTGGAAGGAGCCCAAGGATGACACCTCGTCACTACCTCGCCGCAATCGCAGCCGGCGCACTGCTCAGTGCCTGCACCACGACCGATGAAAGCCCGAAGGTCGATGACGCCCTGATGTCGCTGGAAAACCGCATGGTGGCCGCGCAGGATTTCGCAGCGCTTACCGGGCTCGGCGCTGAAGCCATGGCCCTGTCGTCTGCGGCCCGTGCGCAGGGTGAGGACTCAAAGGCGCTTGCGCGCGCATCGGCCAGCATCCGCGCCTATGAAGCGGCGTCCTATGTGCCGGGACTTGCCGGCACCGATTTCCTGTCTGCACGCACCAACGCGCTCTCGGCTGCCCTTTCCGCCTGGGAAATATGCGAGACCGGCGCGCCTGATCCGCAGCTTGGCAACCAGTGCGCGCAGGCTGCCGCCGTCAAGCGGATCAATGACAGTGTCATCGCCAGTCGTGTGCTGGAAAATGCAGCCCGGAAAGCGGACTGGCAGGGCGCCGAGCAGGCCGCGAAGTCTTTCACTTCAAGCGTGGGGAATTCATGGCCGGCCTATGAAGGAGACATCGCGGTGCTGGCCAATAGCGAACTTGATGAAACCCCGTTTAAGGAGATGAAAGGGCGAAGCGCCTGCAACCTCCAGCGTGGTCAGGGCCTTGCCGGGCTGATGACGCAGCATGCCGCCAATCCGGCCGCAACCGGCGCGCGGCACGCCTATCTGGAGGCTGCCGCCAGCGCTTCGGCCCATCTGGGTATTCCCCCGCAAGGTGAGGCATGCACCACCGAGGGAGAAGAAAGCCTGAAATGCAAGGGCGCGCGCGAACGCGGCCTCGCCATGTGGTGCGATCGTTTCAACAGCGACCCCGACGCCTGATACCGGGCCGGCCGAACAGGTCAGCCGGCGTCCAGAAGCGCGCGTTCGACATAGTCGAGCCGGTCATGGCCAAAGAATATCTCGTCGCCGACGAAAAAGGTCGGCGCGCCGAAGGTTCCACGCGCAACGGCTTCCTCAGTATTGGCTTTCAGGGCCGCCTTGTTCGCCTCATCACTCGCCAGTGCATTGATCCGGTCGGCATCAAGACCTGCAAGCTGCGCGGCTTCCACCAGCGTATCGGCCAAGCCGAAATCGCGCGGCGCCCGCGCGCCCCATGCCAGCTGAAAACAGCTGTCGAAAAAGCGGCGCTGTGCCTCAGGCTCGCCGGCCAGCCCCAACCCGGCGCGCAGGGCCGGGCGTGTGTTGAAGGGAAAGGCCGGGTTCATGTGGAACGCGATACCGAGATGCCTGGCACAGCGCTGCAGGTCGATGCCAAGATAATTGCCCTTGGCAGGCACCGTTCCGGGCGGGCTGTTCCCGGTCGCCTGCATCACACCGCCGAGAAAGATCGGCCTGAGGATCATGTCGGCGCCGGTGCGTTCCGCCACGCCCGGCGCAGCATGCCACGCAAGATAGGCTGTCGGGCTGACGATATCGAAGAAAAACTCGAAACTCTTTGCCATGGCATTGTCGCTCCCCGTTCAGATGTCCGAATTAACCATGATTTCAGCGTGGCGCGCGCCGGGCAGAGGCCCGAAAGCGCGACGTGCTCACAGGATGAACTTCGAAAGATCAGCGTCGCCGGCAAGCCCGGCCACCATTTCGCGCACATAGTCAGCGGTGATTTCCACACGTTCGCCACTGCGGTCCGGCGCATCGAAACTGATTTCATCGACCAGCCTCTCCAGCACCGTCTGCAGCCGGCGTGCGCCGATATTTTCCACCGTGTCATTCACCTGCACCGCGATATCGGCCAGTGCGTCGATGGCCTCTTCGGTAAATTCGAGGGTCAGCTCCTCGGCGGCCATCAGCGCCTTGTGCTGCTTGATCAGCGAAGCTTCCGGTTCCACCAGGATGCGGCGCATGTCATCGCGCGACAGCGCCTC
>CAYXQV010000043.1:6638-14059 GCA_964467505.1 uncultured Hyphomonadaceae bacterium
ATCTCGTCAAGGAAGACAATCCCGTCTTCTTCCACCGCACGGATCGCCTCGCGCTGGATGGCCTCCTCATCGAGCAGGCGGTCGGCTTCCTCTTCCAGAAGCGGCTTGGCCGCCTCCTGCACCGTGGTGCGCACCTGGCGGGTCCGCCCGCCCATGGCCTTGCCAAAAAGGTCGCCGAGATTGACCATGCCCATGGAGCCGCCGGCACCGGGCATGTCGAGCATCTGCATCGGGTTTGACTGGTCGGCCAGGTCGAGATCGACGGGTCGGTCGTCAAGCTCGCCGGCCCGCAACCGGCCACGGAACGCCTCACGGGTCGAGGAATGCGCCTCCTCGCCGACAATCGCATCGAGCAGCCGCTCTTCGGCGGCATCGTGCGCCTGCGCCTCGACCTGCTTGCGCTTTGTCTCACGCACCATGATCAGCGCGCTTTCCACAAGGTCGCGAATGATCTGCTCGACATCGCGGCCAACATAGCCGACCTCGGTGAACTTGGTCGCCTCGACCTTCAGGAAGGGCGCATTGGCAAGCCGCGCCAGGCGTCGCGACACCTCCGTCTTGCCAACGCCCGTCGGTCCGATCATCAGGATATTCTTGGGCGTGATCTCTTCTCGCAACGGCCCGTCCACCTGCTTGCGGCGCCAGCGGTTGCGCAGGGCAATCGCGACGGCGCGCTTGGCGGCAGACTGGCCGACAATATGGCGGTCGAGTTCGGCGACGATCTCGCGAGGGGTCAGTTCACTCATGGGGATCCTGTCTTGCGGGCATGGCGCGCGAAACGCTCAGAGGTCCAGTCTTTCGATTGTGAAACTCGTATTGGTATAGACGCAGACATCGGCGGCGATCTCCATCGCCTTGAGGGCCAGCGTTTCCGCATCCTCCTCGTAGCTGTACAGCGCACGCGCCGCCGCCAGGGCATAATTGCCCCCCGACCCGATCGCCACGACATGATGTTCAGGTTCAAGCACGTCGCCGGTTCCGGTCAGGACCAGCGTCACTTCACGGTCCGCCACGATCAGCATCGCTTCGAGCTTCTGAAGATATTTCTCGGTGCGCCAGTCCTTGGCCAGTTCGACAGCCGCACGCTGGAGCTGGCCGGGAAAGCGTTCGAGCTTTTCTTCCAGCCGCTCGAACAGGGTAAAGGCGTCGGCGGTTGCCCCGGCAAAGCCGGCAAGGATTTTCCCGCCCTGCAGCGTGCGGACCTTGCGGGCATTGCCCTTCATCACGGTCTGGCCAATCGACACCTGGCCATCGCCGATAAGCGTGACGCAATCGGGCTTGCGAACGGCCAGAATGGTGGTTCCGTGCCAGCGGGGCGGGATGTTATCAGATAAATTGGTCACAATCCGGCATTTGGCCGCTACACCGCGCCAGCGCAAGGGCCCCCGGCCAGTCGTTCAGCTCGCCTGCACCTGCGTGCGCGGGGCGCGGCGATCATTCCATTTGCGCGCAAACTCCCGGAACTCGGCCTCCGGCAGTGCACGCGAATACAGGAAACCCTGGCCGAGCGTGCAGCCACGCCCGCGCAGGAACCGCGCCTGCTCAGGCGTTTCAATACCTTCAGCGACCGTTTCGAGCCCGAGACTTTCAGCCATGGCGAGGATCATCTCGACAATCGCCGGAGCGGAATCATCGCCATCAAGACCGGCAATGAATTGGCGGTCGATCTTGAACACATCGAAATTGAGCCGCGAGAGGATCGACAGGTTGGAATGGCCCGTGCCGAAATCATCGATCGCCAGACGCACGCCCATTGCCTTCAGCGGGTTCATCACATTGCGAAAGGCCTTGGGGTCCGACACCGCAACCGACTCGGTAATCTCCAGTTCGAGCAGGCGGGGCGGCAGTCCGGTCCGCGCGAGCACGCCGATGACAAGATCACGAAATTCCTCGTGAGCCACCTGGCTGGGCGACACATTCACCGCGACCGGCATTGGCAGCCCCTCCAGCAGCCAGCCCACGGCAGCCTCGCAGGCACGCTCAAGGATCGTCTGGCCGATCTCGTCGATAAGACCGCTCTCCTCGGCAACCGGAATGAACGCGCCCGGCGAAACCGAGCGTCCGCCATCGCGCTGCCAGCGCGCAAGGGCTTCACACCCGGCAATGCGGCCGGTACGGAAATCGATCTTTGGCTGGAAGAACGGCTCGAACTCGCCCTGCGCCAGCCCGCGGCGCATCTCCGTCTCCAATTGCATGCGGCCCTTGGCGACCCTGTCGAGGCGGGGCGTGAAGAAGCGAAAGCCGGTGCGGCCCTCCTCGCGCAGGCTGGAATGGGCGATGCTGGCACGGCGCATCAGGTCGTCGGCATGATCGCCGTCTTCAGGCGCGATCACGATACCCCCGGAAAGTCCGAGCGAGATGCGCCGCCCATCGAGATCGAAAGGCCGCACGAAAGCTGCGCGCATCGCCCGCGCAACGCTTGAGGCGTCCTTTCGGCTCGTAATGCCAGACAGGACGATGCCGAAATCGTCGGAGTGGAAATGTGCAAGCATCGCTTCGCTGGAATGAATGATGCCGGTCTTGCAGATCTTGGCGAGTTCAACCTCCATGCGCCGTGCCGCCTCGCGCAGGAGTTCATTTCCAGGGCCTGCGCCAAGCATTTCGCAGGCGCGGCCGAACCGGTCGAGATCGAGAAGCATGTAGCAGACCGGCGCATCATAATCGGCGCCCTGCAGGAGCATTTCCAGCCGGTCCTGCAATGCTCCGAGATTGGGAAGACCGGTGACCGGGTGCCTGTAGGCGAGGACACGCAACCCGTCGCGTTCGCGCACCAGCGAGCTGAGCGCCCGGGCGACACGCGCATGAAGACGTCGAAGCTCCACGAAATTATCCAGCCGCTCGCCGCCCCGGCCGCCGCTGCTGGCCAGCCTGTCGACATCCTCCTCGATTTTGGCGAGGCCATGCACAAGACGGCGGGAATGAAAGTGCCCGAAAAGGATCGCAGCGAGCATGGCCAGGGCGCACAGGAGCACGATCAGCCAGACAGGCATCTGAAGCCGGAAGGCGACCAGATTGTGGCTGCTCAGAGTAGCGATCGGGCGTCCGTCATGGACCACCGGCGCGGTAATCGTTCCGGGCCGGCGAGAAATATCCGCTTCGCCAGCGACAAGAACGCCATCGGGATCGTTAAGTGCCAGCCTGCCCTCGCCCGCTTGCGAAAGCACGCGTTCGACCTTTCCGAGGCGCCCGGCAGCCAGGTCTTCCGACACGATTGCGGCAATCAGCCGGGTCTGGTCGCGCGACTCGTCATGACTGCGAACCAGATTGCCGGCGATGCTGACGGCCAGAAACAGCCCTGCAAGCACGCTCGCGATCACCAGTGAGGCGAGCGGGTGGTAGACGCCGAGACTCATCTTTTCGGGCGCAGACAGGGCAGATACCAGCTTCTTGGTCACGTCGCGCCACGTCCTCTTGTCGCTGGCATCATTCTTGATGAACATGATTTTTGTGGCGAAGGCTTATAATTGTGTGAATTTTCATCAATTGATGTCGGGAAGATTGCCGATTAAGAGGTCGCCATGACATCTCCCCGCCAGGCCGAGGTCTCCCGCAAGACGAAGGAGACCGATATTCACGCCCGACTGCTTCTCGATGGAAGCGGGACGGCCAGTATTGAAACCGGGATCGGCTTTTTCGATCACATGCTTGAAGCGCTGACCCGGCACGCAGCGATCGACCTGGAACTCAGGGCGACGGGCGACCTCCATATCGACATGCACCATACGGTCGAGGATACCGGTATCGTGATCGGCCAGGCCATCCGCCAGGCGCTGGGCGATTTTGCCGGGATCACGCGGTTCGGACATGCCTATGTGCCGATGGATGAAACGCTCAGCCGCGCAGCGATCGACCTGTGCAAGCGCCCTTATCTCGTCTGGCAGGTGAATTTCCAGCGCGACAAGATCGGCGACATGGACACCGAACTCTTCAAGGAATTCTTCCACGCGCTGGCCGGCAATGGCGGGATGTGCCTGCATGTCGAAAACCTCTATGGCGAGAACAGCCACCACATCATCGAGAGCTGTTTCAAGGCGACAGCCAGGGCGCTGCGGGCCGCGATCGCGACCGATGCGCGCCTTGCCGGAGCGCCGGCCAGCACGAAAGGAAGTCTCTGAAAGCCGCGCGCGCCGCAGCCTTGCGCGTGCGCGGCGCCACAGAGCCAGACCGCTGACATGCAGACACTTGCCCTGATCGACCACGGCTCGGGAAATATCCACTCCGCAAGGCGCGCCGTCCTGGCAGCTTCAGCCATGACCGGCGAGGATATTCGCGTCGAACTGACAGCCGAGCCTGCAATGGTCGCACGCGCCGACCGGATCATCCTGCCGGGCGTGGGCCATTTCGCCGATTGCATGGCGGCTCTGCGGTCTGCGAGCGGTCTTGTCGAAGCGCTGGAGGAAGCGGTGCTGGGCAGGGGCGCGGCGTTTCTCGGCATCTGCGTCGGGATGCAGATGCTGGCTGATTTCGGCGCCGAGGACGGCAATACAAGGGGTCTGGGCTGGATCCATGGCGCTGTCCTGCCGATTGATCCGGGCGCCGGCCGGCCGGTTCCGCACATGGGCTGGAACAGTCTGGAAGCGCGCGGGCGCCATCGCATGCTGGAAGGGCTTGGCGACGAGCCGCACGCCTATTTCGTGCATTCCTACGCCTTCTCGCCCGAAGACGAAACGCAAGTTGCCGCGCTGACCGATTATGGCGGGCCGGTCGTGGCGGCCATTGCGCGCGACAATATCTTTGCGACCCAGTTCCATCCGGAAAAAAGCCAGCAAACAGGGCTGAAGCTGCTCTCCAATTTCCTCTTGTGGGATCCTTCATGACCTTCACACTCTTCCCGGCAATTGATCTCAAGCAGGGTGAATGTGTCCGCCTGATTGGCGGGGACATGAACAGGGCCACGCGGTTCAATAGCTCCCCGGCCGACCAGGCGCAGGCCTTCGCAAGGATGGGCTTTGACCAGCTGCACGTGGTTGACCTGGATGGCGCCTTCGCCGGGACGAGCGCGAATGGCGAGGCGGTGCGCGCAATCCTGTCGGCAAGCCCCGCCCCGGTCCAGCTCGGCGGCGGCATCCGCACGCGCGCAGCGATCGAGGCCTGGCTCGCAGAGGGCGTCGAGCGCGTCATCCTCGGCACTGCTGCCCTGCGCGATCCCGAACTGGTGAAATCAGCCGCCCGCGACCTGCCCGGTCGCATCGTCGTCGGGATCGACGCACGCGATGGCCGCGTCGCGGTGCAAGGCTGGGCGGAACTATCGGACATGCCGGCAAGCGAGCTTGCCCGCGCATTCGAGGGCTGCGGCGTGGCAGCGATCATCGTCACCGATATCGGGCGCGACGGGATGAAGGCCGGTGTGAACGCACAGCTCACCGCGCAGCTTGCCGACGCGGTCTCGATCCCCGTGATTGCCAGTGGCGGCGTGCGATCAGCAGACGACATCCGCACACTGAAATCCGCCGCTGCCGCCAACCCCATCGCCGGATGCATTCTCGGCCGCGCACTTTATGATGGCGACATCGACCCGGCCGAGGCCCTGCGCGCAGCAGCGGCCAGCTAGATCGCGATCTCCAGCACGGTTTCGTGCGAACACAAGCGCAGCACCTGCAGCAGGTCATGCTCCCCAAGGGCTATACAGCCCTCAGTCGCCGCAAGGTCGGGCTGGGCGACATGCAGGAAGATGGCGCTGCCACGCGCGTCCAGCGGCGGATCGTCATTATAGCCCAGCTCCACGATGAGGTCATAGGCGTGGTCATCTCGCCAGAGCCGTTCATGAGAGGCGTCAAAGGGCAGGAAGACAGGCCTGTTATAGAGCGGATTGCCGGGCGCATCGCACCAGCCGTCATTTGGCGCGAGAGGCACGCAATCCAGACCGGTGTCCGGCGCGACCAGCCTGTCCGGCCTGAAGAACACCCGCCGCATGGGCCAGGCGCCGAGCGGGGACTTGCCATCGCCCTCGCGTTTCAGTTCCGAACCGGTCACACCGCCCCGGCCAAGCGCGCAGCGAAATTCCATGCCCTCACCGACAAACCGTCCGTCCGCATGGGCTGTAAAGCTGGTGTTCACTCAATCCTCCTCTACATGTGAACGCGGATCTGGCATACTCTGCAAGACAAATCGCGCTGCGCGGCTTATCTGGCCGCCATTGAGATGGAGACCAAGACATGTCGGGCAAGAAGACCCTCCTGCTGATCGATGACGATGATGATATGCGCGAGGCGCTGGCCGAGCAATTCGATGTGCATGACGGTTTTGACACCTTGCAGGCCTCAGTCGCCGCCGCCGGGATCGATCTCGCCGTCAATGAGCGGATCGACCTGATCCTGCTCGATGTGGACCTTCCCGACATGGATGGGCGTGAAGTCTGCAAGCAGATGCGCATCAAGGGCGTCAGCGTGCCCGTCATCATGCTCACTGGCCAGGATACCGATGCCGACACGATCCTCGGGCTGGATGCAGGTGCCAATGACTATATCACCAAGCCCTTCAAGTTCGCCGTGCTGCTTGCCCGCGTGCGCGCGCAATTGCGCAGTTTCGAACAGAATGAGGAAGCGACCTTCCAGATCGGCCCGTATGAATTCCAGCCATCGATGAAAGCGCTTCACACCGGCGAAAACCGCCGCATCCGGCTGACGGAGAAGGAAACCAACATCCTCAAATATCTCTATCGGGCCGGCGGCAAGACGGTGGGACGCGAGGAACTGCTCTCGGAAGTGTGGGGTTACAATTCCAATGTGACCACGCACACGCTGGAAACGCATGTCTACCGGCTGCGCCAGAAAATCGAGAATGATCCCTCCAATGCCCGCATCCTTCTGACCGACAGCGGCGGCTACCGCCTGCAGCCATAGACACCACGCGCTCGCTTGCCGCGGGAAGCAGCTTGCGCGAGGGCCAGCCCGGTGTCAGCCTTCGATGCGTCACGGTCATGGTGCAAGGCTTGCTTGGTCTTCATCCAGGGACCCGAACTCTTCCCGCAGGAGGCGAATACCATGTCGAAATCGCACATATGGACAGGCCTTGTTCTCGCAGCCGCGGTCTTTACCGCGCCGGCATTCGCAGACGGCAAGGACACTGGCCGCCGCGTGACAGGCCCCGACCCGCTTGTTCCCCATGCCCATGGATGCGTCTCAGAGCTTGATGGGTCTGACAACTGCCACACGCGCAAGCAGGTCCGGCGCGTCTATCGCCGGCCGGCAGCGACGCCGACCCGCAGGGTCGTCCACAGGGCATCAGCCCCCGTGGAGCGCTACGACTTTTCCGGCTTCAATGGCGGCGTGGGCGCAGGCGTTGACGGCGGCTATTATGGCGGCGGCGGGGGCGGCATCGTGATTTCTGGCCAGCAGCGCTTTTCCGGCGTCCTCAACAGCCGGGCGGCGGCCTTCACCTTCCGCCATTCCGCGCCCCGTCACGCGCCGAAACACCGGCCG
>CAYXQV010000044.1:0-14009 GCA_964467505.1 uncultured Hyphomonadaceae bacterium
ACGAGGAGAGAGGCGAACCGCTGGCCGGCGGCTATGGCACCGGTGACGTGCAGGACGAAGGCGCGAAAAAGGCGCTTCGGATCGCCACAGATGCGATTTATGAACGTTTTCCGACCCGCGCGCTTGTCGACGCCGTCAGCCTGGAAACGCAGGTCGTTGCCGGGCTGAACTACCGGTACCGCATTGAAATGGGTGGCTCGCCGGACGCGCGCGCCATTTTTGAAGCGGTTGTCTATCGCGACCTCGACGACAATTACGAACTGACCCGTTTGACCAAAATCCAATAGGCGCTGGCAATTCAGGGCAAAAAGCGGTTATCAAGGGGCAAATGAGACCGAGGAGTCCCCAATGAAACGCCAATTCCTGCTTTCTGCGAGTGCAACTGCACTGTTTCTTGCCTTGGCCGCCTGCGGCGGCGGCGATGATGCCGGGGCGACAGATCCGTCTGACATGAGCGCGGAAAACGACATCTCCGCCGGAGCAGCAACCGCCGAAGCCGAAAGCTCACTTCCGGAAATCGAGCTTTCGCAGGCCGATATCGCCGGCAATCCGCTGCTTGCCGACTGGGACACGCCTTATGGGGTTCCGCCTTTTTCGCAGATTTCGGAAGATGACTTCATGCCTGCGGTCAAGAAGGGCGTGCTTGAACTTCGCCAGGAGATTGACGCGATCATCAAGGCCGACGAGGCGCCCAGCTTCGCAAACACGATACTCGCCATGGAGCAGGCCGGCGGTACGCTGAGCAAGGCGACGGCGGTCTTCGGCAATATCGCCAATACCGAGAGCAATGACACGATCCGCGCGCTCGAGGGCGAGATCTATCCGATGCTGACGCGCGAATATGATGCCATCATGCTCAATGCCGCGCTCTGGGACCGGGTCAAGACGGTCTGGGCGGACCGGGCAAATCTCGATCTGGATGAACAGGATGCCCGCCTTCTGGAACTCACGCACCGTGATTTCGTGCGCGCCGGCGCTGACCTGCCAGCGGACGTGAAGGCACAGATCGCCGAGATCAATGCAGAGATATCCTCGCTGACAACGACCTTCGGGCAGAACCTGCTGAAATCGACCAAGGCCTTCAAGCTTGAACTGACTGAGGAAGAACAGCTGGCCGGTCTGGCCGATGATTTCCGTTCCGGCATCAAGGTTGAGGGCGAGGACAAATGGGTCGTGACCCTCGACCGCTCGGTCTACGAGACCTTCATGACGCAGTCGGAAAACCGCGAGCTGCGCAGCAAGGTCTTTGATGGCTACCGCCTACGGGCCAGTGAAGGCGAGTTCGACAATGGCCCGGTGCTGATCAAGATCGCGCAGCTGCGCGCAAAGCGGGCCGAGCTGATGGGCTATGACAGCCACGCCCACTACACGCTCGAAACGCGCATGGCGAAGACACCCAAGGAAGCGGAGGACTTCCTGCTAAAGGTCTGGCGCCCCGGCCTCGCGCAGGCCAGGCAGGAACGCGACGCAATGCAGGAAATGGCCGGCGATGCCTACGTTATTGCCGGACATGACTGGTGGCACCTGGCTGAAAAAGTGCGCCAGGATCGCTACGCCTTCGACGACAATTCGCTCAAGCCCTATTTCCAGCTCGAATCGGTGCGCGAGGGCAGTTTCGAAATGGCGCGCCGCCTGTTCAAGGTGGACTTTGAGCAGGTCGAAAGCCCGGTCTGGAATGATGTGGTCGAGGTGTTCGACGTCACCGATATGGAGACCGACGAGCATCTCGGCCTGTTCATGGTCGACATGTATGCGCGCGACTCCAAGCGCGGCGGGGCGTGGATGAGCTCCTATCGCAGCGCCTCGGAGATTGGCGGCGATGGGGTCCGCCCGCTGATCACAAACAATATGAACCTGATCACGCCACCGGCCGGCGAGCCGACCCTGATGCGCTTTGACGAGGTCGAGACGCTGTTCCACGAATTCGGCCACGGCCTGCATGGCTTGCTGACGCAGATCCGCTATGAGAAATTTTCCGGCGTTGACGGGCCGCGTGACTATACCGAGTTCCCCGCACAAATCCTGGAACACTGGGCCGGCCAGCAGGAAATGCTCAGCATGTATGCCACACACCATGAGACCGGCGAACCGATCCCGACGCAGCTCATCGACAAGATGAACGAGGCACGCAATTTCAATCAGGGCTTCCGGACGACCGAATATGTCGCCGCCTCATTGCTTGACCTTGCATGGCACGCGCTGTCCCATGACGAGGCGATGCAGATCGAGGATGCGCGCGCCTTCGAGCGGGAGGTGCTTGAGGGCTACGGCCTGATCGAAGAGATCGAGCCGCGCTATCGCTCGAACTATTTTGCGCACATTTTTGCAGGCGGCTATTCAGCCGGCTATTACGCCTATCTGTGGTCGGAAATCCTCGATGCCGACGGCTTTTACGCCTTCAAGGAGGCCGGTGACATCTTTGATCCGGAAACGGCGGCCAGGCTGAAGAAGTGGGTCTATGAAAGCGGCGGGCTGAAGCCGGCAGACGAGCTTTACCGCAATTTCCGCGGCTCCGATCCCGGCATCGACCCGCTGCTCGAAATCCGCGGTTTCAAACCGCCCGAAAGTGAGGGCTAATCCCCGGCACAGCGAGAACGGCTCCGCCCTGGTGCGGAGCCGTTTTTTTGACGGCTCTGTATGCGGTCCGCCAAAGCCCTGCCTCAGGCAAAAGCCCTGATCAGGGTCGGGAAGAACCAGTCGCGCACGAAAAGCAGGCCAAGCGCCAGCACGAAGATCGAAAGATCAAGCTGGCCAAGCGGCGGCACGATGCGCCGGATCGGCCGGGCCAATGGCTCAACCACGCTGGACAGCACCTGATAGATCTGCCGCGCGGTCGGGTTTTGCATGGACACAACACCGCCGACAAGCAGCCAGCCAAAGATCACATAGGCCAGCAGGACAAAAAATATCAGCGTGATCAGTGGGCTGATGAAATAGGTAAAAAGCGCAAGAAGAAGGTCGTACACGGCCCGTCAGCTCCCCTTCGGTAAAATGTGTCCGCACCCGTCGGGCAGCAGATCAGATCCAAGCCGGCGTTTCCCAGCCAGCCCAGCAAATGGTGACTCGGCGTTCAGAGTCCAGCCGGCAAGGCGCGCTGCGACCGCGTCCATGTATTCGGCCAGTTCGACATCCTTTGCGGTGACCCCGCCAGCATCATGGGTCGTCAGGACCACATGCACATTGTTGTAGACGTTGGACCATTCCGGATGGTGATCCATCTGTTCGGCCTTCAGCGCGACCGCCGACATGAAGGCCCAGGCCGTCTTGAAGTCGCCGAATTTGTAGCTGCGCGAGACAGCATCGCGATGGCCGTCTGCTTTCGCCCAGCCCTCCAGCCGGGTGACAAGCGCTTCGGCTCCGATCGTGTCGCTCATTGCATCTCTCCTTCAGTCGCGGGCTCATGCAGGAAATAGTGCCACGTGCCGGTCTCGGAAATAGCCGTGCGCACCCCAGGATAAGGACGGCCCGCGCGGATCGCCTCTATTCCGGCCTCGCCGACCAGCTTTTCGAGCCGCGCCATGTCCCGGAAACTAAGGCGTTCGGGCTGGAGCTGCGCATTCGGGCGCGCGGCAAGATCCGGCCAGATGAACCAGGTTTCCTCGCCAACCTGCTTGGCCGCATAGGGATTGTCCAGCAATTCCACGAGCGTGGAGTTGGGGTCGAAACCGGTGCGCCGCATCAGGTCCCAGTGGCGATAATGCCCCACATCGCCGAAATTCGACAGGAAAGCGGGCTGCGCATCCGCCAGACGCGCGAGCCGCCTGATGGAACCGGCACGCGCAGCCGCAAGGATTGCCTGGCGCGTCTGCGCTGCCGCGTCGGACAAGGCCGGCGGCTCTGGCAGCGGCGCCACTTCCAGCAACATCTCATCGGGCGGCGTTCGCGCCGCCGTCTCATCGCCGGGTGTGCAGGCGCCAAGCAGCAGCAAGGCACCGACCACAAGGCATCGAAACAGGTCTGTCATTTGCGCCCCCGGGCCCGCTCCTCAGCCGAATTCCAGGCCTGTTGCCTGCGACAGATCGGCCAGCAACTGCTCCTGCGACAACACCTTGATCGTCGTCATGCCCATCGCCCGCGCCGGTTTCAGGTTGATGCCAAGATCGTCGAGATAGACACATTCGCGCGGTTCGACCATGAGCGCCTCGCACATCAGGGCATAGATGCGTGGGTCAGGCTTGCGAATGCCGAGTTTGGAACTCTCGATCACATGATCGAACAGATCGAAGACGCTGGCCACTTCGGCGGCGCGGGCCTCATCCTGTGTCATCGAGGCGCCCTTGCCGATCGGGGCATTATTCGTGATGCAGCCCGACTTCGCAAACGCCTTGCAGCCCTTCAGCGCCTCGACGACGCGCGGGCGCAGGCGGCCCGAGAGCAGCGAGAGCACGTCGTGTCCGGGCACTTCATGGCCGAGCGCGGCGCTTTCAGCCCGGAACAATGCGTCAAAGCCAGCGGCATCGACCTGCGCGCGTTCAAGCTTCGCCCAGGCATTCTCGTCGGGATTGCGCGCATTCACCGAGCGGATGAAATCGGTCGGCAAGCCGCGTTCGGCCTCATAAGTATTGAACGCCTCGAAGGGAGAGGTGGAGATGACCCCGCCAAAATCCCAGATGACAGCCTTGATGTGTGGTTTCATGACGCCGAGGATTCAACGTGCGGGGCGCCGCGTCAATCGACATGTTCGCAATCGCCGCATCTGAACGCGACACTCGCGCGACAGGCGAGCGAGGTTTGCGCCATGCAACCGGTCAGAACACCAGCACCTGCCAGCCGCGAGTGGCCGACCCAGACACTCGCGCCTGGCGCGAGTTATTGGCGCGTATCACACGAAGACAGCGATCGTCTGGCGCCCGATCATCAGCGGCTCACCGGCATGGTTCCACAACCGCATCGCCTGGCTGGAATAACCCTCTCGTGCGGTCTGCGCCACATGATGGGCAAGGAACCAGCCGCCTGTGGTTTCGATATGGTCGGTCAGGAATTCCGCCATCCAGGTCATCGAACTGATCGGCCCGGGCTCTCGCATCATCGACATCGCAGCGGGCGGCGGCGCATCGGCGATGGACAGCAGCGTGGTGGCATCATAAAGCGCCGCTTCGTCCTTGTGGCGCAGCCAGAGCACCATGTCAGCCTCGCTCGCACCCGACATGGGCGGCGCGCCGCGCGCAAGGCGGACATTGAAATGCTCGGCGAAACTGGGTCGCCGACTGCCGAAGAAGGACGCGACCTGATCGGGCCCGGCCACCTGCGGCGCGGTCAGTTCGGAGAAATCGAGCTGGCTGTCGCGCGCCTTGCCGAAGGCGAACAGGCAGCGTGCGGCCACACCCTGCTGCGACACCATGTCGACGCTGGCAAACAGCGTGTTGCGGCCCTCGCGCAGCACGCTCGGCGAAATCACGACATCGCCGGCCACCGGCCCGACAAACGCAATCTGGGCCGAGCGCACGGGCATATCGGTCAGGCTTCGCCCCGACTCAAGACACAAGGCGGCTGTCAGCCCGCCATAAGTGGTGCGCCCCTGCAGCCAGTCATCAGGGATATGCGCCTCAATCCGGCCCTTCGGCAAACGCACGAGCGAGGCCAGCAATTCGGTGTAGCCGGGCAAGTCAGGCGGCCCTCAGTGCTGGCTTTCCGGCGTCGTCACGGTGAGGCCTTCGAGCTCGTCCGACACGGTGATCTGACAGGAAAGGCGCGAATTGGGCTGCACATTCTCGGCAAAATCCAGCATGGAAGCTTCCATGTCTTCAGGCTGGCCGACCTTGTCCATGAAAGCCTCATCGACATAAACGTGGCAGGTCGCGCAGGCGCAGGCGCCGCCGCAGTCGGCATCAATGCCCGGGACCGAATTCTTGATCGCCGTTTCCATGACCGTTTCGCCCTTCTGGGCATCGACCTCACGGGCCTCGCCTTCATGGTCCTTGTAGATGATTTTCACCATGGGTTTTCTGTCTTTCCTCATCAGGCCGCAGGCTGTGCGGCGATTTCTTTCATCGACACTGACATGTCCGTCAAGCGTTCCGGGTCAACAAGTTCTGCTGAAACGATCAGGCGTTTGGATGCCAGGAATTCAGGCGCCGCGTTTACGGCATCAACGGAAATGATGCGACCCTGCTTGAGGTAGAAGGCCGCGAACTTGCGCTCAGCCCGGTCCCCGCGCACCAGCAGGTTGTCATATCCTTCGCTCAGGCCGGCAATCTGGAGCTTCAGGTCATACTGGTCCGACCAGAACCAGGGCGCTTCTTCCGGCGGCCGCTTGCGCGCCAGTATCGCGGCGGCTGCCAGCTTGCCCTGCTCTATGGCATTGTGGACACTTTCAAGGCGCCCGTCCCGGCCATAATGGACAAGCGGACGGCGCGCACAGTCTCCGCAGGCAAAAATCCGCGGGTCAGATGTGCGCGCATCGCGGTCGACCAGCACCCCGTCGCGGCAGGCCAGCCCGGCTTGCGCGGCAAGCTCCTGATTGGGCAGAATCCCGATGCCGACCAGGACAAGATCGGCTGCCAGTTCCTCACCGCCCGCCAGTCTGACACCACTGACGCTGCCAGCCTGCCCGACAATCCCTTCAAGACGCGCACCGGTACGAATCTCCACGCCCTGGGCGCGATGCTCGCTTTCGTAAAACGCCGACATCAGCGGGCTGGTCACCCGTGCCAGCACACGCGGCGCCATTTCCAGCACCGTCACGTCCAGCCCTACCTGGCGCGCGACCGCCGCCGCTTCGAGACCGATATAGCCAGCGCCGACAATCACGATGCGCTTGCCTGACATCATCTGCGGGCGCAGCCGGTCAACATCGGCGATCGTGCGCAATTCGTGGACATTGCCCAGCTGTGCCCCGGCCACGGGCAGCTTCCTCGGGCGCGAGCCAGTGGCCAGGACGAGCGCGTCATATTCGACACTGCCGCCATGTTCGAGCCGGACCTGCCGGGCACCGCGGTCGATTGCCGCCGCCGGCCCGCCCATGATCAATTCGACACCATTGTCCTGGTACCAGTTGGCCGGCTTGAAATAGAGCCGTTCTTCAGGAAGGTCGCCCTTCAGGAAAGCCTTGGACAGCGGCGGGCGCTGATAGGGCAGCGCCGTCTCCTCGCCAATCAGCGTGACAGAGCCCTCAAAGCCCCATTGCCGCAGCGAGATGGCTGCCTGCGCGCCAGCCTGCCCCCCACCGATGATGACAATTTTGCGGGCTTGTGTAAGCTCCATGATGATCGATGCTCCTTTGCGGAAATTTATGACGCCCACGTCAACTTTATGCAAGTGCGGGGCGCAATTCATCCTGCCCCTTGCCAGGCAAGCCCTGCCCGTCACATGACAGGGTCTCAAGGCCCGTCTCAAGGGCCGACCTGATCAGGGGAAGACATGGAAAACTTTCTGACAATCGCATTCTGGGTCGCACTGGCCGGTGTGCTGGTGGTTCTTGCACTCGGAATCATCAACCTGGCGCGCGGCGACGAGAAACAGGCCTCGCGGTCCAACCAGCTCATGCGACTGCGGGTGTTCGTGCAATTCGTGGCGATCATGATGCTCATCCTTCTGGGTTTCGTGACCGGCGCGATCAATTTTTAGCGAGGGTGGGCGAGGAAATGGTAAAGCTCAACAAGATTTACACGCGAACCGGCGACACCGGCTCGACGCGTCTTGCCACCGGCGAGAAGGTCAACAAGTGGCATCCGCGGGTCACAGCCTACGGCGCGGTGGACGAGACCAATTCCGCGCTCGGCCTGGCGGCGCTGCATGCCGCTGGTGAACTGGCCGCGGCGATTGCCCGCATCCAGAATGACCTGTTCGATCTTGGCGCCGACCTTGCCACACCCGACCGCGGCGAAAAGCTGGAATTCGAGCCCTTGCGCATCGTGCAGGCCCAGACCGACCGCCTGGAGACCGAAATCGACGCAATGAACGAAGCCATACCGCCGCTGGACAGTTTCGTACTGCCGGGGGGTAGCGCGCTTGCAGCGCAGTTGCACCTTGCCCGCACGCTGGCACGCCGGGCCGAACGCCAGATCGCCGAGCTTGCGGCAATGGATGACGAGACGGTCAGCAATCAGGCCCTTGCCTATGCCAACCGATTGTCAGACTGGCTGTTCGTTGCAGCGCGTGCGGCCAATGACAATGGCGCAGCGGACGTGAAATGGGTGCCCGGCGCCAACCGCTGATGTCTGGCAAGTTCGCACGGGCAGGGCCTGCCGGCTGCATGCCCGAAGGACTGGACCTAGCGGGCCCGCGCACTTTATCATGGGGCAATGCGCAATCCATCTTATCTTGTGGCCATGGCCGGTGGGTCAGGCTCGGGCAAGTCGACCCTTGTCGACGCGCTGAGCGAACGTCTCGCGCCGAATGTGTCGGTCATTCACGAGGATGCCTATTACTGGCCGTTGAGCCATTATGGCGAGGCGCAAACGCCAGCGCAGCGCACCGCCCTGACCGATGGAATAAATTATGATGACCCGGCCTCCAAGGACGCCGAAAGGCTGTGCGCGGACCTGCTGCGCCTGAAGGCGGGGGAACCGGTCGAGATACCGGTTTATGATTATGTCCGACATGATCGCAGCCTTGAAACCCATTGCGTCGCAGCCGCGCCGGTCATCCTGCTTGAAGGCATTCACGCCTTGTCGCTGCCGAGGCTGGCGGCGCTGATCGACCTGTCGATCTATGTCGATACGCCCGATGACCTGCGCCTTGCCCGGCGCATCCGACGCGACGTGCTGGAGCGCGGGCGCAGCGTGGAGAGCGTGCTCAGCCAGTATCTCGGCAATGTCCGCCCCGCCCATTACCGCCACACATTCCCGGCCAAGTTTTCCGCCGGCCTCGTCATCGCCGATGAGGGCCTGCCAGCATATGGCAATGTGCGCCCGACCGAAGCGGGCGTCGAGCGCATGCTGGCGCCCATCCTGCAGCGGCTCGCCACTGACGGCGTGCTTCCAGAGCCGTCATGAGAGGCAAGTTGGCTGCCGGCCTTGCGCTGCTTTGTGCGGTCGGCCTGCCCGGCCTCGCGCAGGCCTGCGAGCTTGCGCCCGATGCGCGCCCGCAGACGGTCGCAGCGTATGACGCACTTGTTCGCGAATGCCTGCGCTCGCCACCTGCGCCCGCGCACTTTGATGCGCGAGCCGAGGCCGAGTTCCTGCGGCGGGTCAATGACGACCGCACCGCGCGCGGATTGCCGGCACTGACGCTTCGCGCCGAACTGCTCGCGCCGGCGCGTTTTCACAGCCTCGATCAGGCCTGGAACGGGCTTTACGGCCATGACGGTGCAGGCGGACGCAGCGCCGCAGACCGGATTGCCGCGCTCGACCGGCGGCTCATCGTGCAGGCCTCGCGCGAAAATGTTGCCTATGCCAGCGGTGACTATGATCGCGATGATGTGCCGGAATTGCTGCATAACGGGCTGATGGAAAGTCCCGGCCACAAGGCCAATACGCTGTCAGCCGACATCACGCACGTCGCCATAGGTGTGGCCCGCATACACGACGCCTTTGTCGTCACGCTTGTCTTTGTCGGCAAGGCCGGCGCCTTCCGGGATGATATCCCGCTCCGGGCAGATTGGGCCGCGCTTGACTGCGCCGATATGCACCTTGAGGACTGGCTGGCCCGCCGGATTGCCCTGACGACCGCAGACGGCAGGCTGCTGGAAGGGCCCGGCGCAGCGCATCATGAAGGCGAGGCGCGCGTGCTAGTGCGCGGTGAGACGCCACCAGTGGCAGGCGCCTACCGCTACATTTACCTGAACGGCCCGCTCATCGAGCTGACCCGGCAAGGCCCGGACACTCAGGCCGCCTGCGCCGGCGCGCCAGTCAGGTGACGGGTTTCGGCCAGGTGCCGGACCAGTTCCACGTGGCCGCCGACATAGTTGCCATCAATCCATATCTGCGGTGTGGTGACAGGTGTCCTTGGCCCGATGATCGCCTTGGTGCGAGAGACCATCTCATACATCGCGCCCGGATTTTGCACGACATCGTGATAGACATGGCCGATACCGGCCTGGTCGAGCGCAGCCTTCGCCTTGCCGCAATAACCGCATTTCTGCTTTCCGAAGATGTGCGTGCCCTGCAACGGGAAGTGCTTCACATGTTCGCTCATCACGGCCTCGGCGAGCAATCCGCGATTGACCGCGACACCCTGTGAGATGACCTTTCCGTTCAGCAGGACAGCCGGAGCGTGCCGCGCGCCCTTCAGGGTCGCTTCAAGCACGTGGCTGAGCCAGTCGCGGGTTTCCAGTTCAACGACCGCATTGACGAGTTCCTTCTCCAGGACATCCTCGATGATATCGCCTGTCAGGGTGCATTCACCGCAAGGTATGCGAACCTTGAACGGCCCCCATTTTCCGGCCCAGCGATAAACGGTGAGTTTCGCCGGCTTTCGATCATAGGATTTCGGCGTTTCAGCTGGCTGTCCCATCAGGCTGTTCCCATTTCCCCGCGCACGCCGAACGGCTTGCGCAGAGCCTCTTGCGGCGCAGGTGGCAAACGCCCGGCCTTGCGCGCGCAAGGATCGCACGCAGCAAGGCAGCGAAGCGGGCCCCTGCTCTGTCTGAAGAGGGCAATGGCATGTTCGGATGCGCGGCTCATTTCGGGTCTCCCTTTGCATATTGACCTGGCACAAAGGTAGGGGCAGGCGCCGCGCAGCGGAATTCACGTGTGGCCAGACGCCCGACACAGCTTTGTGACGCTGTGGTGATGGGCGTGAAGAGATATCATCAACGCAGAGCCGGGAAGGATTTCCTGCTATCTCTGGGTGCGGTTTGCGCGCGCACGCCCGGCCAGTGTTTCAGCCTCCAGGATCGTGATGTGGCCGCGCCCGAGTTTCACACGCCCAGCCCTTTCCATCGCCTTGAGCTTGCGGCTGACGACTTCCCGCGCGGTTCCGATCTCATCGGCAATCGCCTTGTGGGACCGGGCGACGACCATGCTGGCGCTGCAATTGGCAAGAAGATAGCCGGCAATCTCTGCTTCCATGTCGCGCACTGTCATCCTGTCGACGAGCGAAGCAAGACCGGCGAGGCGTCCGGCAAAGTCTTCCAGGAGATGGCTGCACAGCTGCGGGGAGCCTGCGAGCACACGCATGAAGTCTGCTGCCGGGACCATCAGCGCCTCCACATCAGTTTCGGCGACACCTTCTGCGTAATAGTCGATCTGACGAAACAGGCAGGAGGCTGTCAGGGCGCAGGACTGGCCGGCCTGAAGCTGGAACAAGGTGACATTGCGCCCATTCCGGCTGGCCAGCTGGATCCTGACCGTGCCCGCCAGGATCACCACGAATTGGCGGCAGGCATCGCCGGAGCGGAACAACCGCTCAAAAGGCGCAAATGCGACCCGCCTGGCCGAACCGGTGTCCTGCAGGGCGCAGACAAGCTCTTGCGTGATGTCCACTCCCTGCATCGGGGCCAGCCTTTTCACGGGGTGATCAGGCCTTGCAGGTGCGCAGGCCAAGGACGCGGTAGAGCGGGCAGAATTTCACCGCGCTCGTCAGGAGAAGGATGGCACCGACAGCAACCAGTGCAATGCGCTCCCAGCCCCATCCACCTGCCGCGAGCGGACCGGCAAACACAAGCGCAAGGGCAACAATCCCAAGAACAGCGCGGATCACGCGATCAATGGTTCCGACATTCACAGGCATGGCTTTCTCCTCGTTTGTCTGAGAGCCCCTGTTTAAGCTGCCGGAAGTCCCGGGTCATGTGACCAGGTCACACAAGTGTGGCTCCTGTAAAGCGACTGTGAGCACGATGTGATTTCACCGTCACCGCGCGGCGTGTCATCGAACAAAACTGAATGCCGACAGCAGATCGGCCCAACACGCCAGAAAGGATCAAGACATGCAGGACCGCATCACCTATCGCTTGCAGACCCTCGCCCCCCTGTCACCGGATGATGCTGATCAATCCGCACGCGAGATCATGGACAAGGCGCAGGCCGGGCTGGGCATGGTGCCGAACATGTACAAGACAATGGCCAACCTTCCTGTGCTTCTTGCGGCCTACGCGTCCGGCTACCAGCAGTTCCGCGAGGGCAGTGACCTGTCGCCGGACGAGCAGGAGGTCGTGTTGCTTACGATCAGCCGCGAAAACGGCTGTGGATACTGTATGGCCGCTCACAGCACGCTTGCGGACACGATGTCCGGTGTGCCCCGGCCGGTGACCGATGCGCTGCGCGAAGGCATACGGCTGCCCGATGAAAAGCTCGACGCGCTGAGCGAGTTCACGCGGAAAATGGTCCACACGCGCGGGCGCCCGGCTCCGGCGGACGTTGAGCGTTTCACCCATGCAGGCTATGAGGAAAAGCATATCCTTTCGATCATTCTCGCGATATCGGTCAAGACGATCAGCAATTATTCCAACCATGTCTTCGCAACGCCGGTCGACGAGGCCTTCAGCGGGCGGAAATGGACCTGAACAGGGCCTGATCGCGTGCAGCCACTGCGGAGATAGCCGAAAATGAAGCACATGATCCTTGCTGCGCTGGTCAGCATCGCACCCGCGCTCGGTGCGTGTCACCAGGCCTATGAATCGACCCTTGAGGCGCAAGCCGAGGTGTCGGTTGACGCGCCGGTTGCCGCAGTGCTGGTCTTTGCCGAATGGTGCCCTTCCTGCAAGGTGCTCGATCCGAAGGTCGAGCAGGTCCGCGCCTCGCTGGACGAGGATGCCGCCAGCTTCATTCGACTGGACTATACAGACCGCGATGAAGACGCTTTCTTTCGCCAGGCAGACGACGCCGGCATCGGCCAGACGGTGCGCGACCACTTCGCTGGTGGCATCCGCACCGGACAGCTTCTCCTGATCGAAACCGGCACGCTCGCCGTCGTCGACACGATCGGGCGCAGCGCAAGCGTCGAGGATATCAACGACCGGATCCTGGCGGTCGGCGGTTAAGCGGGCCGCTGAAGAGCGCAAAGGGACTGTTTCTTAAACGCCCCCGGACATCCGACTGTCCCGGGCTCGACCCGGGATCTGCCTGTTTCCGGCAAGCACGCGAGAGCCCCCGGATCAGGTTCGGGGCGGTCGGGATGGGAAGGACTGTCGTGAAACAGATGGGGAAAACCTGAAAATGGGCTTTTCAGAAAGCCTATTGGGCCATGGCGGCCATTGTCTCGTCAGGGCGATTGATCAGGACGGGCCGGTAGGTCTCGTCGATCCGCCAGAAATTCAGTTCCAGGTGCTCCAGCGGTCTTTCGGGATCGGCGGGGCGGGCATCGGTGCGGATTGTCATCGCGATATCGGCCAGGACGCCCGGATGCAGCCTGAAATAATTGTGGCGGGCATCACCGCTCGCCCCGAAGACATTTATGAAGTGGACCGACTTCACACCGCGAAACACGGCGCGGGATTCCGGCGAAAGATCGTCAATACTGGTCGTGCCAAAGCGCCGGTTTCCGAAAACCATCCCGGCCACGCCAAGCGCATTGTCGTCAGCGTTGAGGTAGACATTGATCTGTCCGAAGCCGACCCCGAAACGTTCGGCCACGAGGCGCTGTTCCATCACGCCGAGATCAATGTCCGGCGCTGCGAGGATAAGCGTTTCGATTCGGTAGGTGTCATACATCGACAGGTCCGCGCCGCGCGACTCGATCAGGAGCTCGCGCAGCGCCTTTGTCGCGATCGACGCGCCATGACTGTGGGCGATGACCGTCACTGTCTCGACGCCGGACGTTGAGGCGATCAGGCGGAGCGTCTCCTTGAGATGGTAGACCGAGAACTCTCCGTCCTGGGTGTCTGCGAAATAACCCAATGGCGAGGCCTGCTGGGTCGGCCAGCTGAACATCAGCGGCACACCGCTCCAGCCCGAGGCCGTCCACAGCTCCATCAGGTTCAGCGCTCCTGTCTCAAAGCTGTTGTTGAAGCCATGGACAAACAGGACAACCTTCCCGGTGGACCGGTCGGCAAGCGCATCGTCCAGCGCGCTGCGAAAACTGTCCGATGCCTGCTGGTAGGCCAGGGTCGCCTGCCGGTCGGGCGCGATGACGCCATTTGAAAGGGCGAACGGCACGGGCGTGCCGGGAAACCGGACAAGTTCCTCGAC
>CAYXQV010000045.1:0-13961 GCA_964467505.1 uncultured Hyphomonadaceae bacterium
CTTCCGGAGCTTCGAAGCGCGCATAGTGGGGGCTCGAAACAATCTGACGAAAACCCAGTCGCTGGTAGAAAGCGATCGATTCGCCAAGCTCGCGGGCTGGCAGCGTGACTTGATTAAGCCGCATTCTTCATCTCAAGCGCGCGCACCAGTTTCTCTTTCCACGCCTTTGGGCTTCCGATCTGAACGGCGAGCAGCTTGGCGCGTCGATAGAACAGGTGGCAGTCGACCTCCCAGGTGAAGCCCATCCCGCCATGGGTCTGGATGTTTTCCTTGGAGGCGAACCAGAAGGCTTCGGACGCCGCCACGCGCGAGGCTGCGGCTGCTTCGGGCAGCTCGGCGGCATCGGTCGAGACCGCCCAGGCGCCATAATAGCAGTTGGAGCGGGCCACTTCATTCTTGACATACATCTCGGCAAGCTTGTGCTTGATCGCCTGGTTGCCGCCGATAGGCCGACCGAAGGCGTAGCGCTCCTTGGCGTATTCGGTCGCCATTTCCTGCGCGCGCGTCGCCCCGCCAAGCTGCTCGAAGGCGAACAGGACCGCCGCCCGGTCAAGCAATGCATCAATCAGGTCGCTACCCTCGCCGGCCTTGCCCAGACGCTCGGCCTTTGCGCCGTCGAACCGGATCTCGGCATGGCTGCGCGTGGGCTCCAGCGTCCTGACCGCCTCGCGGGTGACGCCAGCCTGGCCGAGATCGACGAGGACGAGGCTCGCGCCGGTGCCCTCGCGAGCCAGCACGACAGCATGGGTGGCGATGTCGCCATCGGTCACAGGCAGTTTGGTGCCAGACAGCGCCTCGCCGTCAAATGTCACAGACAGCCTTGTCGGGTCAGGCTCGCCGGGGCCTTCCGAAAGCGCAAGGCAGCCGATCGCCTCGCCCGAGACAAGCTTTGGAAGAAGGGTCGACTTCTGGGCATCGGAGCCGGCGAGTTTGAGCGCCTCTGCAAACAGGTAGACGCTGGATGAGAAGGGCACCGGCGCTAGCGCGCGGCCCATTTCCTCTGCCAGCACGCAAAGCTCAAGCATTCCGAGCCCCAGCCCGCCATGCTCTTCAGCGATTGCGGTGCCAAGCCAGCCCATCTCGACAATCTTGTTCCAGACGCCTTCGTGATGACTGCGCGTGTCATCGTTCAGCACTTCGCGCACATGCTGCGTTGTGCATTCTGCCTCAAGGAATTTTCGCGCCTCATTGCGCAGGAATTTCTGGTCCTCGGAAAAATCGAAATTCATGCCCGTTCCGCTCCCGTAATTTCTTTAGCGTTACACGAGTTTAGCGCGCTTGACGCGTACGGAAAGATGTCACGCTGGGGAAGCTGTGTTGCGGTCTGCCTGGCCTCAGTTCAACCAGACGATTCCTGCATTCAGCCAGCCGGCGAAACCCACCCAGCCGAGATAGGGAAGCTGGAGCAGGCCTGCCAGCTTCGAATGGCGCCAGAATGCAATGATCATGGCGAGGATCATGACCCAGAGTGCGATGAGCACCAGAAGCGACACGCCCGGAAGCTGGAACCCGAAAAACAGCCAGGACCAGCCAATATTCGGGATCAACTGGGCAAAGAACAGCCCAAGCGGGCGCGATGCACGTGCCCAGCTGCCGGCACTGCGCACGACCAGCAAGGCGCTGATCGCCATCAGAGTGAAAAGCACCGGCCAGACAATTGCGAAGGCGATGTCCGGTGGCGTGCCGCGCGGCTTGGCGAGTGCTTCATACCAGGCATTGTCAGATCCGCCCGAGACAATGGCCCCCATGGCCGCGGCGGCGATCACGGCCAGAATGATCAGCGCGTAAACAAGCGGTGAGGGGCGAGGCGCCTTTTCGGTGGATTCCATGACTGCATGCCTAGCAGGTCTGCGCTTTGCGGTCGATACGCGTATGTGTCATAACAGGCGTTGTAACAGGAGGCCGCAATGAGCAAACTCAAACTTCGCAAGATCGGCAACTCGGTTGGCGTGATCTTTCCGGCAGATTTGCTTGCAGAACTCGGCGCGAAAGTCGATGACGATATCGAATATGTGATTAAAGCTCACGGCATACTGGAAATGTCCGTCGCGGACGAGGAACTCGATGAATTGATGGAAAAGGCCGAAGAGATCATGCTTGAGAATCGCGTGGTCCTGCGTGCGCTGGCGCAATGACCGAGCCGCGATGGTTGCCGAAATCCCTCATCTTGCGGGTTCATGACCGCCAGATCGACGAGCATGGCGGGCTGCGAGGACTGCGCGATGAGGGCCTGCTCGAAAGTGCCTTGCTGCGCCCGGTCAATGCGTTCGCCTATGAAAACGCCGGCCTGCACATGCTTGCTTCGCTTTATGCGTCGGGGATAATTCGCAACCATCCGTTTCTGGATGGCAACAAGCGGACCGGTTTCATTGCTGCGCTGACCTTCATGCTGGTTAACGATCATGTGCTTGAAGCTTCAATGGAAGAGCGTCTGGCGAAGACGCTCCTGCTTGCAGCCGGCGATCTGACTGAGATGCAATATGCAGACTGGCTGCGCACGGCGACCCGGCAAGCATAGTCCGCTTCCACCATTGGCGGAACCGGTCATCACTTTTATTTCGCTCACGCCAGTCAGCTACGCTGACGGCTCCGCGGGGGCGGCCCGTGTCCGGGCCGGGCTCGCCTCGCTCGACTCTCGCGTTTCCTCCGATGTCGGAAACGCTATAGCGCATCTCGCACGGGCCAGTGCCTATGGCCATTTCACCACTGGCGGCATGCTGGAGAGGATCGAGTTGACATTGCCACCGGTCTTCAGGCCGAAAGTCGTGCCTCGGTCGTAAAGCAGATTGAACTCGACATAGCGCCCGCGCCTGACAAGCTGCTGTTCGCGCTCTGCTTCACTCCAGCCTTCATTCATGCGGCGGCGCGCGATCTTCGGATAAATATCTGCAAAACTGCGCCCGACCGACCGGGTAAAGGCGAAATCGGCGTCCCAGTCACCGGAATTGAGCCGGTCATAGAAAATCCCGCCAATCCCGCGAGGTTCATCGCGGTGGGGCAGGTGGAAATACTCGTCGCACTGGCGTTTGAAGGCTTCATGATCGGCCATGGAATGACCCTCGCAGGCACGTTTCATGGCGGCGTGGAAATCCACCGCGTCGGGAAAATCCTGCTGGCGCTGATGGTCCAGCAAGGGGGTGAGGTCAGCACCGCCGCCGAACCAGGTCTGCGAGGTCACCAGCATGCGGGTGTTCATGTGGACGGCCGGCACGCGCGGGCTGACCATGTGGGCGATCAGTGAGATGCCAGACGCCCAGAACCGGCCATCGCTTTCTTCCGTGCCGGGGATTTGCGCACGGAAGCCTTCGGAAAAGGTGCCATGGACCTGCGACACATGAACGCCGACCTTTTCGAAGAATCGGCCCTTCATGATCGCCATGGTGCCCCCGCCAAGGTCCTCGCCAGTATCGCCGCGCTGCCAGTCCGAGCGCTCGAACCGGGCCGCAGGCCCATTATACAGTGGCGGGGCCGCTTCATCCTCAAGCGCTTCGAATGCGCTGATGATCTCGTCCTGCAACTGGCTGAACCAGGCTTTCGCCTTCTCCTTGCGCGCATCGAGTTGCTTGTCGGTTGCGCTGGCCGTACTGCCCATCTTCGCGTGATCTCCCATTCCATGAAGCACTCTACCCGTTCTTCTTAAGCATGTGCGGGGGTGCGCGAAAGGGTCCGGTTGCTTTTGCCGGCAACGCAGGATATCGCCCCGCTGAATGAATTAAGGGCTATGCGGGATTTGCGGCGTTCAGCCGCAATACGCGCCGGCGTCCTTGGTGTAATTGACTGGAAGACCCTGAGAGGCACGAGGACAGACACGTGACTGACACGCCTGTGACCGATGCGCATGATGACATCGATGAAGATCGCCGCAATTTCATTCATATCGCGACCGGGATGACGGCCGCGGGCGGTGTGGCCATGCTGGCCTGGCCGCTGATCGAGCAGATGAATCCTGCCGCCGATACCAAGGCGGCATCGAGCCTTGATGTCGATATTTCGAAGTTGCCCGTCGGCGGAGAAATCCGCGTGCTGATTGGCGGGCAACCCTTTTTCATCCGGCATCGCACCGCGAGCGAGATCGCTGCGGCCCGCAATGCCGACCTGGACGCGCTTCGCGATCCGGAAACCGATGATGCCCGTCTCGTACCGACACCCGGCGGCGAGCTTAACCCGGCAATTCTGGTGACATCCGGCGTCTGCACGCATCTTGGCTGTGTGCCGGTTGGCCCGGCCCAGGGAAGCGTCGGCGACTATGGCGGCTGGTACTGCCCGTGTCACGGCTCGCACTATGATACATCAGGTCGCATACGGAAGGGACCCGCACCGACCAATCTCCCGGTGCCTGACTATCGGTATGTGTCCGATACAGTCGTAAACATCTCGCTTTAAGGAGGCGGACGAGAGCCATGAGCGGACATGAATCCACCTATCAGCCAAAGAGTGGCTTCGAGAAATGGCTGGATGTGCGCCTGCCGCTGCCACGTCTTGTCCATGACAGTTTCGTCGATTTTCCGACGCCCAAGAACCTGAATTACTGGTACACGTTCGGCGGCATTCTCGCGATCTGCCTGATGATCCAGATCATCACCGGCATTGTTCTGGCGATGCACTACACGGCCAACGTTGACCAGGCCTTTGCCTCGGTCGAGCGGATCATGCGCGATGTGCCCTATGGCTGGCTGTTGAGGTACATCCACTCCAACGGCGCGTCATTCTTCTTCCTGGCGGTCTATATCCACATGTTCCGCGGGCTGTATTACGGTTCCTACAAGGCGCCGCGTGAAGTGCTGTGGATCCTTGGCTGCATCATCTTCCTGCTGATGGTTTCGACGGCCTTCCTCGGATATATCCTGCCCTGGGGGCAGATGTCGCTGCACGGGGCCAATGTGATCACGTCGCTGTTTGGTGCGATCCCGATTGTCGGCGAGAGCATCAAGACCTGGCTGCTGGGCGGGCCATCCATTGGCAACGCCACGATCCAGCGCTTCTTCTCATTGCATTACCTCCTGCCATTCGTGATCGCCGGCGTGGTGATCCTTCATGTCTGGGCGCTGCACGTGCCGGGCAACAACAACCCAACCGGCGTGGAAGTGAAGGATGTCAAGAAGGACACTGTCCCGTTTCATCCTTACTACACGGTCAAGGACGGTTTCGCGATTGTCGTCTTTCTGCTCGTGTTTGCGGCATTCGTCTTCTACATGCCGAATGTGCTGGGGCACGCGGACAATTATATCGAAGCTGATCCACTGGTGACGCCGGCGCATATTGTCCCGGAATGGTACTTGCTGCCGTTTTATGCGGTTTTGCGGGCAATCACATTCGATATTGGTCCGATCCCGGCAAAGCTATGCGGCGTGATCTTGATGTTTGCGTCGATCGCCGTGCTGTTCGTGGTGCCCTGGCTTGACACCAGCAAGGTGAAATCCATGCGCTACCGCCCGGTCGCCCGTCAGTTCTTCTTCGGCTTCGTGGTGGCCAGCCTGCTTCTTGGCTGGTGCGGGGCATCCAATCCCGATGATCCGATCATTCCGCTCGGCAGCGACAAGCTGGTGGTCGAGTATGCCGATGCCAACGGGCTGGCGGCGTCACGGACTTTCGACGTTTATGAAGAAGCGGCCGGTTTCCGTGATGAGCAGCCCGATGCCGCAGACGCCTCGATTGCCGTCAAGAAGGCGCCCGCGTTCACCTTCCTGCACCTGGCACAGATCCTGACGCTGTATTATTTCGCCTACTTCCTGGTGATCCTGCCCCTGCTTGGCCTGCGCGAGCGGCCTGCAGACGAGCCGGAATCGATCCACAAATCCGTGTTGTCGCGCGCGCCTTCTGGCGGCACGCCCATCGCCCAGCCTGCCGAATAAGGAGTGGTCATGAAACGCTCGAAACTGATTCTCGCGGCGCTTGCCGGCGTCTTCGTGGCGGCGAGCGCGAGTGCGGCCGGCGGCGCCAAACATGCGCACGGCCCTGAGGGTGGCTTCCCGTTCGAGGGCCCCTTCGGCAAGTTCGAGGATGCTTCGGTGCAGCGAGGCTACCAGGTCTACCGGGAGGTATGCGCGTCGTGTCACTCCATGAAGCTGATGCATTACCGCAATCTTGGCGAGCCTGGCGGTCCGTTCTTCGACGAGGAATACCCCAACGCCAATGACAATCCGCTGGTCAAGGGGTTTGCCGCGCAGGACGAGATCCTCTCGACCCAGCCCAACGATGTCGGTGATTACGAATATCGCCCGGCCATGCCTGCAGATCCGTTCAGGTCGCCCTATCCCAATGATGCCGCTGCGCGCGCAGCCAATGGTGGGGCCCTGCCGCCGGACCTTTCGGTGATCACCAAGGCGCGTCATGGCGGTGCCGACTATGTGCATGATCTCCTGCTGGGCTATCCCGATCCCGAAGATGTTGGCGCAGACGGAGAGATCGAGTTCCATGACGCGTATCATGGCACGCTGACCCAGACACCTGGCCAGTATTACAATCCCTATATGGCGGGCGACACCATCCCGTCCTGGCAGGGTGATCCGCGCCATGCGCCTCCGGGCGGTTTCCTCGCCATGGCCCCGCAGCTTGTCGATGGCCGGGTGGAATATATGGACGGAACCGAGGCCACCAAGGAGCAGATGGCTTACGATATTGCGCAGTTCCTGGCCTGGGCGGGTGAGCCCAAGCAGACCAACCGGAAATCGGCCGGCCTTGCGGTGATGGCCTATCTGCTGGTCTTTGCCGGATTGCTGTGGTTCTCCTACAAGCGCATCTGGCGCAATGTCAGCCACTGAGCTGCGGCCTGCACGCCGCGACCTGATCAGGCCGTCTTTCCCAGCGGAGGGGCGGCATGTTGCATGGCGGGACAAGGGGGGCAGCGAACGACAGGAAAGGCGCGGCCATGAATACCGGGGAAATCATCGTCTCGACGCTTGAGCGCGCCGCCGAGGCCTGCGGCGACCCCGCGCCCCTGGTCTATGAGCGGCTGTTCAGCGCCTATCCCGAATTTGAAAGCCTCTTCCAGCTCGACACGGATGGCGGCGTGCGTGGCGCGATGCTGCAGACAGCTTTCGACTGCCTGATCGATCTCGCCGACGGCGGGCGCACCGCGCCGTCCATCCTGATGTCGGAGCGAATGAACCATTACAGCTACGGTGTGCCGACAGACACGTTCGAGGTTTTCTTCGAAGCGATTCGCGACACAGTTCGCGAGCTTAATGGCGCGGCATGGGACAGTGTTCGCGAGCGCGCCTGGAATGCCCTTCTCGACCGGCTTGGCCAACAGGTCTATGTGCCGGCTGATGCCGGCAGGAATTGACCTCGCCGCGCGCGCCATCCATTGGACGGCGAAACGGTCGCAATTGGAGAGGCAGCGATGACGCGGTGGACACTCGGCATACTCGGCGGATCGGGCCTTTATGACATTGCAGGGCTGGAGGATGCCCGCGAAGAACGGATCGAGACCCCCTGGGGTGCGCCGTCCGATGCCCTGATGCGCGGTCGGCTTGGCGATGTGGAGCTTGTCTTCCTTCCACGCCACGCACGCGGACACCGCCTGTCGCCGACAACTGTGCCTTACCGTGCCAATATTGACGCGCTCAAGCGCGCCGGCTGCACTGATGTCCTGTCCTTTTCGGCGTGCGGATCGCTCAGACAGGCCTATGCGCCGGGCGATTTCGTGGCCGTGGACCAGTTCATCGACCGGACATTCGCGCGCGAGAAGAGTTTTTTCGGGCCCGGAATGGTGGCGCATGTCTCAATGGCCCATCCGGTCTGTGAGCGCCTGTCCGCGCTTGGCGCAGATGCACTCGAAGCGGTTGGCGCAAATGTGCATCGCGGTGGCACATATCTGTCGATGGAGGGTCCGCAATTCTCCACGCTTGCAGAAAGCCAGCTATACCGGCAATGGGGCTGCGATGTCATCGGAATGACGAATATGCCGGAAGCGAAACTCGCACGCGAGGCTGAACTGCCCTATGCGACGCTTGCCATGGTCACCGATTATGACTGCTGGCATGAGGAGGTCGAAGCTGTCTCGGTGAGCAATGTGCTGGAAATCATGGCGGCCAATGCAGGCAATGCTCGCAGGGCGATTGTCGCGCTCGCCGGGCGGCTGTCGGGCAGCGAGCGCACACCGGGTGCGCAGGGTATCGAGACCTGTCTTGACCACGCGCTCATTACCGCCCCCGACCAGCGTGACCCGGACCTGCTGGAAAAGCTGGACGCCGTGGCAGGGCGGGTTCTAAATCGAAAAGGATGACGCACGGCAAGCTCTTTGCTAGGAGAAGCTTGTTCCCGAGGGAGGGATGGTATGTTCAATGTAGAGTTCCAGACAGGAGCGCTTCTCCTTCTGGCGGTCGCCGGGCTCTTGATTTCCTGGACGTCATGGGCCGAGCGCAACGACAGACGCGAAGCAGCCAGGCAGACGCTGGAAGGCGTGGGGCATGAATTGCGGATCACGATCCAGCGTTTCATGGTCGAACTGGCCGGTGTCACCCGGGGCCAGATGGTCCAGGGCGGTGAGCTGATGGCGGTCACCCATCCGCAGCTTGATGCTGTTTATGCGGCGATGATCAATGCCAACCGTAATGCGCTGTCGGTCATCGGCGCGACCTACCAGACGCTGCATGCGCGAAAACTGGATATCCGCGCGGCCTGGGCGCATGGCCAGGACGCAAGGGCCGAAGCCGATGAAGCGGTCGATGCCGTCATCGATGCCATCGTGACGCTGTATCTGTGGGAGGAGCATGACGGGCGGCGCCCGGCCGATACCCGGGAGACACGCTCCTGGCATGTCCGCCAGTGGATGAAGGGCCATGGATGGCGCCAGTCCGATATCTTCCCGGGCATGCACCTGCGCGATGAAGTGGTCCGGCGCCTGCGCGCTTATGGCATGACCCTCACGCCGCAGCCGCTCTCGCACACTGCGCATGAATATTATTCGCTGCGCTATGATCGCAATGCGGACCCTCATGGTCCGTTTGGTCATCGCCGTGCTTCTGGTGCGAATGGCCCGGCGGGTGCACGGGCAGGCATGGCCTGAGCCGCAAGATGGATCTCAAGGCAGCGATCAGGACAATACCGGACTATCCAACGCTTGGGATCATGTTCCGCGATGTGTCGACCCTGCTGGGCGACCGCGAAGCGTTTGGCGAAAGCGTGCGCCGCATGGCGGCCCCCTGGCGCGAGCATCAGGTGGCGCAGGTGGCGGGCATTGATGCGCGCGGTTTCATTCTTGGCGGTGCGCTGGCTTATGAGCTGAAAGCGGGCTTCCTGCCGCTGCGCAAGCCTGGCAAGTTGCCGTTTGAAACGTGGCAGGAAACCTATGACCTCGAATATGGATCCGACGCGCTGCATATGCATGTCGATGGCGTCCGGGCGGGCGAAAGCGTGCTGCTGGTCGATGATCTCATCGCGACAGGGGGCACCGCCGAGGCGGGGCTGAAGCTCCTGCGGCGCGGCGGGGCAGATGTCCTTGCGGCGCTGTTCCTGATCGACCTGCCCGACCTTGGCGGCGCGCAGCGATTGCGCCGGCATGGCGTTGAGGTGCATGCGCTGATGGCCTTCGAGGGCGAGTAGGCACACCTCGCCCTTGTGCATTTGCGTGTCAGGACAATCTTCTTGTGATCACCAATCTGTGTTTGGTCGCAGACCCGGGCTCGCTCTATTTTGGCAATCATGAAAACCAGATCGATCGACCGGCGCCGCTTTCTCATGGCGGGATCAGCCATTGCCACCCTGGCAGCGTGCGGGCGCGCGAATGGTGAAGACAGGGACCTGCCGGGTGGGTCTGCTGACGATTTCGCCAGCTCGGAATGGCGCACGCTGAGTGAGGCCGACTGGCGCGAGCGTCTGTCGCCCGAAGCATTCCGTGTCATGCGCGAGGACGGCACCGAGCGAAGTTTTACCTCACCGCTGAATGACGAGAAACGCGCCGGCACCTATGTCTGCAGGGGCTGCGGGTTGGAGCTGTTCGACTCAGACACGAAATATGACAGCGGCACGGGCTGGCCGAGCTTCTGGGATGCGCTGCCCGGCGCGCTTGGCACCCGGCCAGATCGCAAGTTCCTGATCGTGCGCACGGAGTATCACTGTGCGCGCTGCCTGTCCCATCAGGGACATGTGTTCGAGGACGGGCCAGCCCCGACCGGTCTGCGCTATTGCAACAATGGCGTCGCCCTGGAGTTCATCCCGGCCTGACCGGGTCCGGCAAGGTCAACAGCCGGCATCGAATTTGCGTGGAATTTCCGCAGGCCAGTCAGCTGGCTGTCAGACCGGAGGTTCCCGATGTCGATCCGTTTCCTGTGCATGCTTGTCGCCGTGTCAGCGCTGTCTTTTGTGACCGCATGGGTGTTTTCCGGCAGTCGTGAGCCGGCGGGGCGGGGCGCAGGCGCGCCGGACATGCGCCCGGTACTGCGCGAGCGCCAGGCGATCGATGAGCCAAGTGTCTGGCGTATGGAGGCACGCGCCGCCTATGGACCGCCCGCGCCGCTTGGCGGCAGGGTGAACAGTGTCGAGGGCCGGCTCATTCAACGCGCATGCGAAGGCCTGTCGGATAACAGCTGGCAGGTGCCTTCCGGCGCGACCCGCCGCGAATTGTGCACCTGTGTCGGTCGCATGATCGACCGCACGCCGCGCGCCGCCGGACTGGCCCCGCTGACTGATCAGCTGCTGGCCACTGGCCAGTTGCCCCATCCGGGAAGTTCGGCCATGGCCACTGGCCTGTTCACGGCACGCCTGACCTGCCAGCGCGGCCTGTTTGCGGCGCTTCACGCGGCGGGCTGATTGCGCTATTCTGCCGAGAATGTGCGGGCGCTTTTTCAGACATGATGTGACCTGGGCCGACTATGCTGGCGCGCTTGACCTCGTGATCCCGGAAAATGTCGATCCGCCTGAGGCCACCTATAATGGCGCGCCGATGAGCCACCAGCCGGTTTTCCGCCTCGCCGGACAGGGCCAGGGCGCGCGCTGCGAACTGGTGCCCATGCTGTGGAGCCTGATCCCGTCCTGGTGGCACAAGCCGCTCAGCGAAAAGAAGTTCTCCAGCTTCAATGCACAGTGCGAGACAGCCGCTGAAAAGCCGGTGTTTCGCGGCGCCTTCCGGTATCGCCGCTGCCTTTTGCCGGTCAGCGGGTTTTATGAATGGACCGGCGAGAAGGGCAGGAAAATCCCGTTCGCCATCGCGCTGCGAAACCGGCGCTGGTTCTGCCTGGCCGGCCTGTGGGACAGGGCGATGATCGATGGTTCGGAGATCGAGAGTTTCACGGTCCTGACCACGACGCCGAATGATGTCGTCGCAGGGCTGCACACGCGGATGCCGGTGATCCTCGCGCAAGAGAATTATGGGCGCTGGCTGGATCCGCAAAGCGGGCCAGTCGATGATCTTTTCGAACCTTTCCCTGCGGCCGACATGCATGCTTGGCCAGTCGACCAGGCTGTCGGAAATGTCCGCAACAACCATCCCGGACTGATCGGCGAGGCCTGAAGATTACAAAATGAATTGCAGGCCTTGACTTTCGCTCTGACACAACCGGGTTGAAGCGTGCGACGATTGCCGCCAAATCTGCAATCAACCAGTGAGACTCACCCGAAAACCGGGTGGTCCGGTCGGTTGCCGCTGAGCGGGACCGGCCAGAAAAAAGGAGGCATCAAATGCCAGAAACCAAGACACTTCCGGTCCTCCCGCTTCGGGACATCGTCGTTTTCCCGGACATGGTGGCGCCGCTTTTCGTGGGCCGTGACAAGTCCGTGCGCGCGCTCGAAATGGTCGAGGAGGGCGAAAACGAGATCATGCTGGTCGCCCAGAAAGACGCCTCGGTCGATGAGCCGGGCATGCATGATGTCTACACGACGGGCACGCTGGCCACGATCCTGCAACTGCTGAAGCTGCCCGATGGCACCGTCAAGGTGCTGGTCGAGGGCAGCGCGCGTGCCTCACTGACCGAGCTTCACGACCGTGGCGACTATTTCGAAGCAGAACTGGTAGTGGCCGACACCGTCGAGACGAGCGGCGAGGATGTCGAGGCGCTGGTGCGTGCGGTGGTCGAGCAGTTCGAGAATTATGTGAAGCTTAACCGCAAGATCCCGCCGGAATCGGTCTCGACGATTTCCCAGATCACCGAGCCGGGCAAGCTGGCCGATGCGGTTGCCAGCCAGCTTTCCGTGAAACTGTCCGACAAGCAGGAACTGCTTGAGCTGGCCGCACCCCGCGAACGCCTGGAAAAGGTCTTCGCCCTGATGGAGGGCGAGATGGGGATGCTGCAGATGGAGCGGAAGATCAAGAACCGCGTCAAGCGGCAGATGGAGAAGACCCAGCGCGAATATTACCTCAATGAGCAGATGAAGGCGATCCAGCGCGAACTGGGCGAGCAGGGCGGCGAAGGCGGCGAGCGCGACGAGGCCTCCGAACTTGAGGACAAGCTGGCCGAGAAGAAGCTTTCCGCAGAGGCGCGCACCAAGGTCGATGCCGAGCTTCGCAAACTGCGCCAGATGAGCCCGATGTCGGCTGAAAGCACGGTTATCCGCAATTATCTCGACTGGATCGTGTCGCTCCCCTGGGGCGAGCACAAGGAAATCGAGATCGATCTCGACAAGGCGCAAAAGCAGCTTGATGATGATCATTATGGCCTGGAAAAGGTCAAGGAGCGGATCATCGAGTATCTGGCCGTGCAAAAACGTACCGAGAAGCTGCGCGGGCCGATCCTCTGCCTCGTCGGGCCTCCCGGCGTCGGCAAGACGTCACTGGGCCGTTCAATAGCCGAGGCGACGGGACGCGACTTTGTCCGTGTGTCGCTTGGCGGCGTGCGCGATGAAGCGGAGATCCGCGGTCACAGGCGAACCTATATCGGCTCGATGCCCGGGCGGATTCTCCAGTCCATGAAAAAGGCCAGCTCCGGCAATCCGTTCTTCCTGCTCGACGAGATCGACAAGATGGGCATGGATTTCCGCGGCGATCCGGCCTCCGCCCTGCTGGAAGTTCTCGACCCCGAGCAGAACGCCACGTTCAACGACCATTATCTGGAGCTCGATTACGACCTCTCGGATGTCATGTTCGTGACAACGGCAAACTCGCTCAACATGCCCCAGCCACTGCTGGACCGCATGGAGATCATCCGCATCGCGGGTTATACAGAAGACGAGAAGTTGCAGATCGCCACGCGTCACCTGCTTCCCAAGATCCGTGAGAATCATGGCTTGAAGGCAGATGAATGGACAGTGCTGGACGAGGCAATCATCGACCTGACTCGCTACTACACCCGCGAGGCTGGTGTGCGCAGCCTGGAGCGCGAGATTGCCCGCCTGGCCCGCAAGTCGGTGCGCGAAATCGCTCAGAACGAAGCGGTCAATGCCGTGGCGATTACGTCGCAGAACCTTTCTGACTATGCTGGCGTTCGCAAGTTCCGCTATGGGCTTGCCGATGAGACCGACCAGATCGGTGCGGTCACGGGCCTGGCCTGGACTGAATCCGGCGGCGACCTGCTGACCATCGAGGCGGTGTCGATGCCCGGGCGTGGAGCCATGAAGGTGACGGGCAACCTGCGCGATGTGATGAAGGAGTCGATCCAGGCGGCCAGTTCACTGGTTCGCTCGCGGGCGGTCACGCTCGGTATCAAGCCGACCACCTTCAACACCACCGACATTCACGTCCATGTGCCCGAAGGCGCCACCCCCAAGGACGGGCCGTCCGCCGGCGTCGCCATGACCACGGCGATTGTCTCGCTGCTGACCGGCAACCCGGTGTCGCGCGAAGTGGCCATGACCGGTGAGATCACCTTGCGTGGCCGTGTGTTGCCAATCGGTGGGCTGAAGGAGAAACTGCTGGCGGCTCTGCGCGGTGGCATCAGGACGGTGCTCATCCCGCAGGAAAACGAGAAGGACCTGGTCGATATTCCGGAGAATGTGACCAGCGCGCTGAATATCGTGCCGGTGTCGGACATCAATGAAGTGTTCGCCCGCGCGCTCACCCGGCCGCTGACGCAAATCGCCTGGACTCC